>JASLES010000198.1 GCA_030151005.1 Silvimonas sp. | reverse complement strand
GGCATGTTCATGTCTTGCGGTGTGATGGCGGCATCCAGTTGGGCTAGCTGCCGCCGCAACCTTGGTGCGTGGATTGCCTGAATGCCCGTGGTCTTGCCAGTCTCAAAAAAGAGCCGAAGGCCCTTATGCTTGATGTGCTTGATCATGCATTTGAGTGTATAGCAAAACTATACACTACAAGCTGCGATAGATCAGGGGCATGTTGATCTCTGGCTGGTTAATCCACCAGCGCCAACGCCTGCCGCGCCGATTCCTCATCCGTCACCAGCCCGGACAGCCATCGCCCACGCAGGGCAGCATTCAAAGCACTGTGTTTGCTTGCGCCACCGGCAAAGGCGATCACCGGGCGATCTGTAGCGGTGGGTAATTGCAGGCTGGTTACCCGGTCCGTGATGGGCGAGGAGAGCGGCCGGCCTTCGTGGTTCACGGCGTGACCAATGATTTCACCGGCGGCACCTTCAGACACCAGTTGGCCGATTTCTTCCTTGCTCAAGAAGCCGTCTTCTTCCAGCGGGCAACCCGGGCCTACTGAACCAATCCCGATAAACGTGACGTCTGCGTGCGCAGACAATTCGCTCACTACGCGGTAAACGCGGTGGCTGCACCATTGGCGGCAGTCTTCCGCACTATCAGCAATCAGTGGGGCGGGCAGCATGAAGTATTTGCTGCCGGTTTTCTCGGCCGTGCGCAGCGCCACGTCGTAACGGTTGGAGGCGCCATCGGTGGCGATCGCGCCCACCATGGACACAATGCGGTGTTGCGGGCGATCAATCTCTGCCAGTTCGTCGATCACGCCCTTGAGCGTCCGGCCGGACCCCAGATTCACCACAATGGGTGTTTCGGACTGCAAAAACTGCGTCATGACTTCTGCGCCGGCCACGGCCAGCATACGGCGCAGGCCTTCAGATTCGCCACTGGCGGGCACTACACGGCACAAGCTCAGGCCAAAGCGCGCTTTCATTTGTTCGGCAAGGGCAAGGCAATCTGTGATGCCGTGCTGAATGTTGACGCGCACCAGACCTTGTTCTACCGCATAGGCCACCAGTCGCTGTGCCATCTGGCGGGAGATGCCCAGATGATCCGCAATTTCGTGCTGGGTATTGTTGGCGACGTAATACATCCACGCGGCCCGCGCGGCCTGATCCAGTTTTTCTTGCTGTTTAGACATCACTTGCTCCGTTGTGCCCGTCTTGCTCTGGCAGACAATGCCCGCCGATTGTAGCCATTTCGGGCTCTCTCGGGCAGTCGCCGTGCCTGTTTTGGTATGGGCAAGACCGGTGCATCACATTGGCATTTGCTCTAAATGTGGGCAAAAGCTTGACATTGCGCAAGTGATGTTTGATTATTTGCTCGTGTAGTGATTAATTGCTCACTACGCGATGACGAGAATGCAGGCCTGCCAGCCTGTGAGGCAGGCCAATTTGCTGCTTCTGACAGTCGCAAAAACTTCAGGACCGGTTGTACTGGAGTAAACATGCGGTCATTTGCAGATAACAAGCCGTCTTTTGACGTCATCAGAGATCGAACGACACGACGGGAACGCAACACAGCCCATGCTGGAGATTGCGAAATACAACGTCGGCAATGCGGTACCAGCAAGCAGGAGCGGGTCGATGAATGCACTTTATTGGTGCTTTAAGGCTACTCAAGATGTAGTCGACACCATAATTCATCGCCCAACGTACAAACGTTTGGAGAGACAAAGCATGAAACGCAACGCCATGATTTGCGCCGTGAGCGCGGCCACCTTCGCCGCGGCCGGTTTTGCCAGCGCCGCCACCGTGACTATCGCCACGATCAACAATCCGGACATGATCGAACTGCAAAAGCTCTCAAAGCAGTTTGAAGCCGCCAATCCGGACATCCAGCTCAAGTGGGTAACGCTGGAAGAAAACGTGCTGCGCCAACGTGTGACGACCGACATCGCCACCGGTTCGGGCCAGTTTGACCTGATGACTATTGGTGCGTACGAAACCCCGATCTGGGCCAAGAAAGGCTGGCTGACCCCGCTGAACCTGCCGGCCAGCTACGACGTGAACGACGTCATCAAGCCGGTGCGTGACGGGCTGTCGCTGAACGGCAAGCTGTATGCCGTGCCGTTCTACTCGGAAAGCTCCATGACCTACTACCGCAAAGACTTGTTCGATGCCAAGGGTCTGAAGATGCCGGATCAGCCCACCTGGAACGACATCAATGGTTTTGCCGAGAAACTCAATGACAAAGCCAACGGCGTCTACGGCATTTGCTTGCGCGGTCAGGCCGGCTGGGGCGAGAACATGGCGCTGGTTGGCACCATGGTGAACACCTTTGGTGGCCGCTGGTTTGACCAGCAATGGAAACCGACCATTGATACGCCGGAATGGAAAAAAGCCGTCACCACCTATGTGGACATCCTGAGCAAATACGGCCCTCCGGGAGCCAGCGCCAACGGCTTCAATGAAAACCTGGTGCTATTTGGTAGCGGCAAGTGTGCGATGTGGATTGATGCCACCGTTGCCGCCGGCATGTTGTACAACGGCAAGGAATCCAAGGTAGCGGACAAGGTGGCTTTTGCCCAGGCCCCGATCGGCACCAGCCCGAAGGGTGCGCACTGGCAGTGGATGTGGTCGCTGGCCGTGCCCAAGTCGTCCAAGAACCAGGATGCCGCGCAAAAGTTTGCCGCCTGGGCAACCAGCAAGGAATACATCCAGCTTGTAGCCAAAGACCTGGGCTGGGCGTCGGTTCCGTCCGGCACGCGTGAATCCACCTACGCCAATCCGGAATACCAGAAAGCAGCGCCGTTTGCCGGCTTTGTGCTGAACGCCATCAAAACTGCCAGCCCGACTGATGCCACGGTGCAGAAAGTCCCGTACATCGGCATTCAGTTCGCCACCATTCCTGAGTTCCAGTCCATCGGTACCGTGGTGGGCCAGCAAGTGGCCGGTGCGCTGACCGGCAAGAGTACGGTCGATGCCGCGCTCAAGGCATCGCAAGCTTCGACTGAACGCGCAATGCGTCAGGCTGGCTATCTGAAGTAAAGAGAGAGGCGTGAGGGGGGATGTGTATGGCGAGCAGGGCTGTCATGCCCGCCAGCACTTCCTTCTCTTGCTCCATCGCGTGAACGCACAGGTGCTCCGGCCCCGGGTTTCGCACCGCACGCTTCGACCCCTCACTCTGGAGCCTTCCATGACTCAACATGTTCTTGATGCCCTGCCAGCGGGCAGCCCGGCGACACCTGCGCCGTTGCCGCAGCGCCGTGCAGGCAATCCACTGGCCAAGCTGCTGTTAACGCCTTCGGTGGCCGTCCTGTTTTTATGGATGATCGTCCCGCTGGCCATGACGCTGTATTTCTCGTTTATCCGCTACAACCTTCTGAACCCGGATCAGACCGGTTTTGTGGGGCTGGATAACTACAGATACCTGCTGGAAGACCCGACTTTCTGGCCATCGATTGGCCATACGCTGGTGCTGATTGGCTCGGTACTGGCGATCTCGGTCATTGGTGGCACGCTGGTCGCCGTCTTGTTTGACCAACCCTTTGCAGGCCGCGGTATAGCTCGACTCCTCGTTATCGCGCCCTTTTTTGTGATGCCCACGGTCAGCGCGCTGATCTGGAAAAACATGGTGTTGCACCCGGTGTATGGCTTGTGGGCGGGTATTTTTCGTCATCTGGGCTTGCAGCCGATCGACTGGCTGGCTGATTACCCCATGTGGTCGGTGATCGTGATGGTGGCGTGGCAATGGCTGCCGTTTGCTTTCCTCATCTTGCTCACTTCACTGCAATCGCTCGATACCGAGCAAAAAGAAGCCGCGCAACTCGATGGCGCCGGCCCGGTGCGCATCTTTGTCTACATCACCTTGCCGCATCTGTCGCGCGCCATTGCGGTGGTGATCATGATCGAGACCATCTTTTTGCTGTCGATCTTTGCCGAGATTTTCACTTCCACAGCGGGCGGCCCGGGCACGGAAACCACCACGCTGACCTGGCTGATTTACTCGATCGGTTTGCAGCAATTTGATATTGGCATTGCCTCTGCTGGCGGCGTTATTGCGGTGGTACTGGCCAATATCGTGTCGATCTTCCTCGTGCGCATGCTCGCCAAAAACCTCAAAGGGGAGTACGACAAATGAACGAAAAAGCCCCGATCTGGGTGGGCGTGCTGGGCTGGGCAGTGGCGCTGGTCATCTTTATGCCCATTTTCATCATCGCCATTACCGCCTTCAAAACCGAGCAGGATGCGTACTCGCTCAGCCTGTTCTTTACGCCCACGCTGCAAAGTTTTCATGAGGTGTTCGAGCGTAGCCATTACCTCTCGTTTGTCAGCAACTCGGTGATTGTGTCGTTTGGCTCTACCTTTCTGTCGCTGGCCATCGCCGTACCGGCTGCGTATTCACTGGCGTTTTTTCCGGGCAAACGCGCCCAGAAAACCCTCTTGTGGATGCTCTCGACCAAAATGATGCCCGCCGTAGGGGTACTGATCCCGATCTATCTACTGGCCAAGAATGCCGGCTTGCTCGATAGCGTGACGGGTCTGGTGATCATCTACACGCTGATCAACCTGCCCATTGCCGTGTGGATGGCCTTTACCTACTTCAACGAAGTGCCCAAGGAAATCCTGGAAGCGGCCCGCATTGACGGCGCCAGCGCCTGGCAAGAGATGCTGCACCTGCTGCTGCCGACCTCGCTACCTGGTCTGGCATCCACTGCGCTGTTGTTGGTGATCCTGTCGTGGAACGAGGCGTTCTGGAGTCTGAATCTCTCTAGCTCCAACGCCGCGCCGCTGACCGTGTTCATTGCTTCGTATTCCAATCCGGAAGGGCTGTTCTGGGCCAAGCTCTCGGCCGCGTCATTGCTGGCCGTCGCCCCCATTCTGTGCCTGGGCTGGATTGCGCAAAAGCAACTGGTACGCGGCATGACCTTCGGGGCGGTGAAATGACGCTTAGCCATCTGATCTGCGATTGCGACGGTGTTTTGCTGGATAGCGAAAGCGTGGCACTGGCGGCGATTCTGGATGGGCTGTCGGGCCGCATGGCGCGCGATCAACTGGATCAATTCTTGCGTCCGCGGCTTGGCATGACCATGCATCACATTGCAGACGACATGGCCCGCGATCTGGGTCTGCGGCTGACGCCAGAAGAAACACTGCATCTGGAAACCTCGGTCGAAGACCGCTGCATTGCTGAGGCCCTGGCCATCAACGGCGTACTGGCCGCCTTGCAAAGCGTGCATCTGCCCATGGCCGTGGCCAGCAACAGTAGCCAGGCGCGGGTTGAGGCAGGGTTACGCAATGCCGGTTTGTGGAGTTTGTTCTCTGGCCGCGTCTATACGCCGGGCCGTGGCTTGCGCCCTAAGCCCGCGCCGGATTTATACCGCGCCGCATGCCAGGGGTTGAGTGCGGCAACTGCAACAACCCTGGTGCTGGAAGACAGCGTCGCTGGCGTGACCGCCGCGCGCGCTGCCGGATTGACCGTGCTGGGTTTTGTAGGCGCGCGCCACGGCGAGCCCACGGCTGCACAGCGCCTGCGTGATGCCGGTGCGACGGATGTCTTTGACGATATGACCACCTTGCCGGCGCGCCTTGCCGCCTGGCATTAACCAAGATCAGATTTCGCGGCCCGCACGGCATGTGCTGGCCGCCACGATGAAGGAGCCCGATATGGCCAGCATGACCTTGCGAGATGTGCAGAAGAGCTACGACACCGTAGAAGTGCTGCGCGATATCAACCTGGATATCGCCGATGGCGAATTCGTGGTGTTCGTCGGCCCCTCCGGCTGCGGTAAATCCACCTTGTTGCGCATGATCGCCGGGCTGGAAGAAATCACCGGTGGCGAACTGAAGATTGGCGACGCCCGCATGAACGAGGTACCCGCCAGCAAGCGCGGCATTGCCATGGTGTTCCAGAGCTACGCCCTGTATCCGCACATGACGCTGTACAACAACATGGCGTTCGGGCTGAAGATTGCCGGTAAATCCAAAGAAGAGATTGATGTGGCGGTCAAGCGTGCAGCCAAAATCCTGCACATTGATCACTTGCTGGATCGCAAACCCAAGGCGCTCTCCGGCGGCCAACGCCAGCGGGTGGCCATTGGCCGCGCGATTACCCGTGAGCCCTCGGTCTTTTTGTTTGACGAACCGCTCTCCAATCTGGATGCCGCGTTGCGGGTGAAAATGCGGCTGGAGTTCGCCAAGCTGCATGACGACCTCAAGACCACCATGATTTATGTGACTCACGATCAGGTTGAAGCCATGACGCTGGCCGACAAGATTGTGGTGCTCTCGGCTGGCCGCATTGAACAAGTGGGCTCGCCGCACACCTTGTATCACCATCCTGCCAACCGCTTTGTCGCCGGGTTTATTGGTTCACCCAAGATGAACTTCATTGATGGGGAAGTCGCCGCCATCGGGCCGGACCATATCGTCGTGAAACTGGGCAGCGGCCAGCAAACCGCGGCAGTCGATGGCGCCGGGCTGAACGTGGGCGACAAGGTGACGCTGGGCATTCGCCCGGAACACCTGGCGGTTGATCCGGCCGGGCAGTTTCAGGCCACTGTCACTGCGCAAGAGTCGCTGGGGGATCACGCTTTTGTGTATGCCAGCTATGCCGGTGCGCAGGAAGGACTGATTTTGCGGGTGCCCGATGAAGACGAGTACGTCACCGGCAGTGCCATCCGCCTTTCTGCCGACGCCAATCGCTGCCATGTCTTCAATGCGGCAGGGCTGGCCTGCCCACGCACCCGGATGCTTGCCGCAGCCTGACCTTTTAAAGATAACTGGATCGCATGCCTCGCAAACCGGGCCTTGCAGGGCAGCCGGGGGCGGCGTGCGGTCAAAAGAAACAATCAGGAGAACATCATGACCACCACTGCAACTGGCCCCTACACCTGGCTACACCTGGGCGCGGGGTCATTTCATCGCGCGCATCAGGCCTGGTATTTGCATCGCCTGCGTCAGTCCGGTGACCATGCCTGGACGCTGGCACTGGGCAATATCCGCGAAGATATGTCGCCCTTGCTGGCCGCGCTGGCACGGCAAAAGGGCGAGTACACGCTGGAAACCATCACCCCGGAAGGCGTGCATGAGTATGAAACCGTGCGCTCCATCAGCAAGATCGTACCGTGGGATGCCCAACTGGCCGCGCTGGTTGAGGTCGGCGCAGCAGAACACACCCGCGTGATCTCGTTTACCGTGACCGAGGCCGGTTATTACCTGGACCAGCACTTCAAACTGGATGTCGCCAACCCGGATCTGGCGGCTGACCTTAAGGGCGAGAAGCGCACGATTTACGGCGCGCTGCATGCTGTTCTGAGTCAACGTCGCGCGGCCGATCACGGCCCGGTAACGCTGTTGAACTGTGACAACCTGCGGCACAACGGCGAACGTTTCCGTGACGGCATGCTGCAGTTTCTGGCGCTGCGCGGCGAAAGTGACCTGGCAGCGTGGGTCACCGTCAACACGGCCAGCCCTAATTGCATGGTTGACCGGATTACTCCGCGCCCGGTGCCCGCTGTGCGGGAGCGGGTCAAAGCGGCGACCGGGTTTGATGATGAAGTGCCGGTCATGGGGGAGAGTTTTATCCAGTGGGTGGTAGAAGACCACTTCATTGCCGGCCGGCCCGCG
>JASLES010000193.1 GCA_030151005.1 Silvimonas sp. | reverse complement strand
CATTCGCGCCACTGGCATTGACCAGCAAACGCAGTTGGCCGAGATTGTCCGGTTGGTGGCTGCTGCGCAAGGCTCTAAGGCCCCGATCCAGCGGCTGGCAGATCAGATTGCCGCTGTGTTTGTACCAGCGGTGCTGTTGATCGCACTGGGTACGTTTCTGGTGACCTGGTGGCTGGCCGGTTTTACGCCGGCCATGCTTAACGCTGTGGCGGTGCTGGTGATTGCCTGCCCTTGTGCACTGGGTCTGGCCACACCATCCGCCGTGATGGTTGGTGTCGGGCGCGGTGCCCATCTGGGTTTGTTGTTCCGCCATGCCGCGGCGCTGGAACATGCAGCGCATCTGGATACGCTGGTGCTCGACAAAACGGGCACGCTGACCGAGGGCAAACCGGGCGTGCGTTCGGTGCAGGTGCAGGTGGATGACCTGGATGAAGCCACGTTGTTGCAGTGGGCCGCCAGCCTGGAGGCCGGCAGTGAACACCCGCTCGCCAAGGCGTTGCTGGATGAGGCTGCAAAACGTCAGCTTCCGCTGCTGGATGTGAGTGGTTTTTCCGTTACGGCCGGACAAGGCGTAGCGGGGACATTACCGGACGGCACTGCCTTGCGTGTCGGCCGTATTGACTGGGTGAGTGACGCAGCTGGGGTCATTCGCGCTGGGCAGCAAGATGAAACGTTGATCGGAGTTGGTCGGGATCACCAGTTGCTTGGCGTGGTGGCACTGGCCGACAACGTACGGCAGACCTCCAAAGCCGCTGTGGCCGCCTTACAGGACCAGGGCATAGAGGTCATCATGTTGACCGGCGACAACCAGAGCACCGCGCAGTGGGTGGCGCAGGAGACGGGCATCAAGACTGTCCATGCCCAGGTGCTGCCGGCGGGTAAAGCCGAGCTGATCCGCACACTTGGCGCCAGTGGCAAACATGTGGCCATGGTTGGAGATGGCGTCAACGATGCCCCCGCGCTGGCGCTGGCCGAAGTCAGTTTTGCCATGGGCGCGGGCAGCAATGTGGCGATTGAAGCAGCTGATATCACGCTGATGCGTAACGACCTGATGGCTGTCGCGCAGTCGGTTGCGCTGGCTCGTGCCACGTTGCGCAAGATCCGGCAGAACCTGTTTTTTGCGTTTATCTACAACACGCTGGGGATTCCGCTGGCCATGTTCGGCCTTTTGAACCCGGCCATTGCGGGTGCGGCTATGGCGCTGAGCTCTGTGTCGGTGGTCAGCAATGCGCTGTTGCTGCGACGCTGGCAAGCACCCCATTCTTCTTAACCCTGAAGGAGTTCTGATCATGCAAACCGCAACCCTTAACATCAACGGGATGAGCTGCTCTGGCTGCGCCGGTACGGTGAGCCGCGTGCTCAAGAATATTGAAGGCGTGCACAGTGCCGCGGTGAATCTGGATACCGCCAGTGCTCAAGTCGAGTTTGATCCGGCGGTAACGGGGCCGGAAGCATTCAAGAGCGCGATTGAGGATGCGGGTTATGACGTCGTCTGACCAGCAAGCTCCGCATTGCCACGAAGTGCCGGATGGGAAGTCTGCCGTCCAGCCAGATAAAAAGCGCCTCGTCAGCCGGTTGAACCGCATTGAAGGGCAGGTGCGCGGCATTGCCCGCATGGTTGATGAGGATCGGTACTGCGTGGATATCCTCACCCAGCTTGGCGCGATACGGGCCGCGCTGGATGGTGTGGCGATGCAACTGCTGGAAAACCACGCCAACGGCTGTATCGCCAAAGCCATCGGTGCCGGCAAGGGTGAAGACGCAATCGCCGAGTTGATGGATGTCGTCCGCAAACTGAAAAGCTGAGGAGCGCACAATGAATCCACCGCTTTGGCAGGTTACTCGCAGCGTGCGCCTTACGCGTCCGGCTTCAGATACCCAACTGACCGCCTTGCGCAGCGCCCCCGGTGTGAGCGATGCGGTGGGGTCTGGTAAACACATTGCCGTCACTTATGACGTTCGGGCTGTGCATTACGGTGCGCTGGTTGCGTTGACGGGGCAAAGCCCCGGGAACTGGTTGAACCGTTTGCGTACCGCGTGGTTTGGCAATCTGGACCGTAATCTTGCCGATACCCTGCAGGCCAAAGCCGGCGCTTGTTGTAATCAGCCGCCGGTAAAGCGTTGAAATCAATGATATATATCATGCCGCCAGTCAGCCGCCACCACGGCGTGGGCACAAGCGCGTAGCATTAGCCTCTTTTGTCCGGCCGCTTGCCTTGGTGGCCCTGTTTGAGTGGAGTGGCGGTTTTGGCTGTGTTTTCGCTGGCGCAGTGCCTGGGTTATCTGGTTTTTGCTTTTTCCATTGCGGGTTTTCTGCAAAAAAAAGATCAACGCTTCAAGCTGTTGATGACGTTGCAGTCCGCGACTTACGCTGTCCACTTTGCACTCTTGGGCAACCCGGCCGCGATGACCAGCGCCGGTATTTCCAGCGTGCGCATGTTGACCTCCATGCGCAGTCAGTCGCCCTGGCTGGCGGCCGTGTTTGTCGCACTCAATATTGGTCTGGGCCTGTATGTGGCCAACGGCTGGCACAGCATTGTGCCGATTCTGGGCGGCACACTGGGCACCGTAGCGGTGTTTCTGTTCAAAGGCATTCCCATGCGTTTGCTGATTCTGTGCAGCACGCTGTTGTGGCTGGGCAATGCCGTGTTGTCTGGCTCGATTGGTGGCGTCATGCTTGAGACAACCTCCGCCACCCTGAACATCATCACTATCTACCGCCTGTTTGCTGCGCGCCGTACTCCCGCGCCGGTGGCGGAATCCGCCTAAGCCTGGTTGAGTGCAGTTAGCCGTGTCAATGCGGCATCCAGCGTGCTTTGCTGCTTGGCAAAACAAAAGCGCACCAGTTTGTGATCACGCCCGTCCCCATAGAACGCCGACACCGGAATGCTGGCAACGCCATGCGTTACCGTGAGCCAGCGGGCAAACTCCACCTCAGACAAATCAGGCCTGATCTGGCTGTAATCGGCCAACTGGAAATACGTGCTCTGGCTGGGCTTGAGCGTGAATCCGGCCTGTTGCAAACCTGCGGCCAGGAGATCCCGTTTGCGTTGATAGAACGCCGGTAACTGCTGCCAGTGCGCGGGGTTTACCAGATACTGTGCCAGGGCGTGCTGAGTAGGTGTGTGTACGGAAAACACCAGAAACTGGTGCAGCTTTCTGAACTCGGCCATCAGTGCCGGCGGCGCGACACAGTAACCCACCTTCCAGCCCGTCGCGTGAAATGTCTTGCCAAAGGAATAGACCGCAAAGCTGCGCGCCCGTAACGCGGGGTGTGCCAGTACGCTTTGGTGTTCCACGCCGTCATAGACCAGATGTTCGTAGACCTCATCGGCCAGTACGATCAGGTCGTGCTGTTCTGTCATTGCAGCTAGCGCATCCAGATCAGTACGGGTGAACACGCTGGTGGCCGGGTTATTTGGATTGTTGACGATAATCAGGCGTGTCCGTGGCGTGATGGCGGCGCTCACCGCATCCCAATCCACTGCAAACGCCGGCGCGTTCAGGCTGACGCGAACCGGCACCGCGCCTTGCGCCCGGATCGCGGGGGCGTAGCTATCGTAAGACGGATCCAGAATCAGAGCCTCATCGCCTGCATGCAGCGCGGTTGCAATCGCGGTGTACAACGCTTGCGTGGCCCCGGCAGTGACGGTGATTTCAGTATCCGCATCCACGCTGACGTTGCGGCTCTGCTGCAGCTTGGCGGCCAGTGCCTGGCGCAATGCCGGCAAGCCCGCCATGGGGGCGTTCTGATTATGGCCGGCCAGCATGGCCTGATGCACATCCTCCAGTAGTTCTGGCGCGCAGGGGAAATCCGGAAAACCCTGAGAGAGATTGATTGCGCCGTGTTCAGCAGCAAGCTGGCTCATGACCGTAAAGATGGTCGTACCGACATCGGGAAGTTTGGAAACCAGCGCCATGATGCAAT
>JASLES010000192.1 GCA_030151005.1 Silvimonas sp. | reverse complement strand
GCGGTGAAAGAGAGGCCAGTGCGCTGGCCAGCCGTTGCCAGCCGCCGGCCGGCAAGCCAAAACGCAGGCTGGGGACATGGGCAAAGCGGCGCACCCAGATGCCTTGTTCGGCCAGTTGGTGTTGTAGCTGTTCTGCGGCGGGGTGACGCGCCCAGGCAAACAAGGGCGTACCGCGTGCATCAAAACCGGCTTGTGCCAGTAATGTGGCCAGGCGTGCGCCGTCCCGCAGCAGCGTGCTGCGGGTTGCTGTTTGCCAGGCGGTATCCAGCAAGGCGGCGCGGACCACGGCACGGGCGGGGCCAGAGATGCTCCACGGCCCACGCAGCAAACCCAGCGCATCGCGCACTGGTTGCGCGGCCAGCACAAAGCCCACGCGCGCACCTGCCAGACCAAAAAACTTGCCGACCGAGCGCAGCACAATCAAGCCGTCATCTGCGGTGTGTGCGGCCAGGCCAGAGGCGGGCAAGGCGTCCATAAATGCTTCATCCACAATCAAACACCCGCCGCGCGCGCGCAGTTGCTCACGCCAGGCCAGCAAGACGGCGGGCGGGAAGACTTCCGCAGCGGGGTTGTTCGGGCTCACGATGACCAGATAACGCAGGTGCGCAGGCAAGGCCTGGTTTGGGGTGAGGATGAAATCGGCCTGATCGGCCAGATCACTCAGCGCTTCAGTGACAAACGTCTGCACCACAAAACCGGCAGCGGCAAACGCGGGCGCGTATTCACCATACGTGAGTAGCGCGATGCCGATGTCACCGGGTGGCAAAACCTGCGGCAGCATGCGGATGGCCGCTTGCGTGCCGGCCACGGCCAGCGCGGCGGGTGCACCGTAATACTGCGCGGCGATGCTTTCCAGATCATCCTGGTCGTCCGGCAGGCGCAGCCAGGCATCAGCGCTGAGCGCGGGTACCGGATAACCATTGGGGTTAATGCCGGTAGAGAGATCAAGCCAGTCCTCCCGTGGGATGCCGTATTGGGCAATAGCCGTGCTCAGGTTGCCGCCGTGCGGCACAGATAGCAGCATGTATTCGGTCTTTCTGTGAGTGTTCAATGGATAAACAGGAAACTGGCCAGGCATAGCAGCGTTTGTACGCATAACCACAGCACCAGCGCCCGCGATACCAGTGCCATGGCACGGGCGACATCCGGCCCGGTGGGGGCGATACCCAGACCCAGTGGTGGGCGGGCTTCCATGGCGCCATGATAGCGGGCTGCGCCGCCGCACAGCACCTGCAAGCTGCCCGCACCGCTGGCCATCACCGGGCCGGCGTTGGGGCTGTCCCATGCCGCCGCTTGCGTTTGCCAGCACTGCCAGGCTGCGCGCGCGTTACCGCATAGCGCATAGCCCAGCGCGGTCAGCCGCGCCGGTATCCAGTTCAAGCCATCGTCAATACGGGCGGCGGCCCAGCCAAAATGCAACAGCCTGGGCGTGCGATAACCCCACATGGCGTCCAGCGTGTTGGCCAGCCGAAACGCCAGCGCGCCGGGGCCGCCCGCCAGGGCAAACCAGAACAGGGCACCAAAGATGGCATCGTTGCCGTTTTCCAGCGCGGATTCTACGGCGGCACGGGCCACGGCCGCTTCATCAGCATCAGACAGGTCGCGGCTGACAATACGGGCGGTGAGCTGGCGTGCCGCAGGCAAATCGCCCACCAGCAAGGCGGCGGCGATCGGGCGGATATGTTCGGCAAGGCTCTGTGCGCCCAGCGCAAACCACAGCAGTAGCGCGTGCAGCAACCAGGCCAGTGGCCAGGGCAACAGCAGCACCAGCGCCACGGCACATGCAGTGGGTACGCCCACCATCACCAGCCAGGCCAGCGCGCCCAGCAAGCGCGGGATAAACACGCCACGCCGACCGGCCACGTTCAGGTCCGGATTCAGGGTTTGTTCCAGTGTCCGGGCCATGCGGCCAAAGCCGACCAGCGGGTGCCAGCGCCGCGGTTCGCCCAGGATGCGGTCGATCAGCACCCCAACCCAGGTCAACAGGCACAACGCGCCGGCGCTAAGCATGTTGCGCTCGTAATTTCAGGCCGGTGGCATAATGCCGCGTGTTTTCACGTCTCAAAGGTGGCTCCATGGCTGGCGCGGTGATGATTCAGGGTACGAGTTCCGATTCTGGCAAAAGCACGCTGGTGGGCGCCTTGTGCCGGCTTGCCTTGCGCCGGGGTCTGACGGTGGCGCCATTCAAACCGCAGAATATGTCGCTGAACAGTGCCGTCACGGTTGATGGCGGCGAAATCGGCCGGGCGCAGGCCTGGCAAGCGCTGGCTGCGGGGATTGCGCCAGAAATCGACATGAATCCGGTGCTGCTCAAGCCCAATAGCGACATTGGCGCGCAGGTTATTATCCACGGTCATGCCATTGGCAACTACAACGCCCGTGCATATCACGACTACAAACCCACCGCGCTCAAGGCCGTGCTGGCCTCATTTGGTCGGTTGCAGGCGCGCATGGACGCCGTAATTGTAGAAGGTGCGGGCAGCCCGGCCGAGGTCAATTTGCGGGCCAATGATATCGCCAATATGGGGTTTGCCGAGGCGGCCAATTGCCCGGTGATTCTGGTGGCTGACATTGACCGGGGCGGCGTGTTTGCGCAGATCATCGGCACGCTGGCGTGTTTGTCCGAACCCGAACGTCAGCGCGTCAAAGGCATCATCATCAACAAGTTTCGCGGCGATGTAACGCTGCTTCAGCCCGGTATCGACTGGGTGGAGCAACGGGTCGGCAAACGCGTACTGGGTGTGGTGCCGTTTGTGCCGGGCTTGTGGCTGGATGGGGAAGACATGCTGCCCGCCGCGCGCCATAGCGCCGCCACGCAAAGCAATGCGCTGCGCGTGGTGGTGCCGGCTTTGCCACGGATATCCAACCACACTGATTTTGACCCGCTGCGTGCGCATCCACAGGTGGATTTTTGCTACGTGCGGGCAGGCGAGCCCATTCCACCGGCGGATCTGGTGATCCTGCCCGGCAGCAAAAGCGTACAGCGGGACCTGGCCTGGCTGCGTGCCAATGGTTGGGATCATTACCTGGCCCATCACTTGCGTTATCAGGGCAAGGTCATTGGCATTTGCGGTGGTATGCAAATGCTGGGGCAAACCTTGCTGGACCCATTGGGCATTGAAAGCGATACCCCAGCTACGCCAGGTTTGGGTTTGCTGGATTACGTCACCACGCTGGAACCGGCAAAACAACTGGTCAATGTCAGCGGCACGCTCGCAACGGGCGACGCTGCGGTCCATGGTTATGAAATCCATATGGGCGTAACGCGCGGCCCGGCGCTGGATCAACCCGCGCTGTGGCTGGGAGATCGGCCAGAAGGCGCACTCTCTGACGACGGCCAGATCATGGCCACCTATCTGCATGGCCTGTTTGATGCGCCGGATGCCTGTGCTGCGTTGTTGCAGTGGGCGGGCTTGAACCAGGCCGAGCGCATTGATCATGACGCGCGGCGGGAAGACTCCATCAACAAACTGGCGGATGCCGTTGCCGCCAGTGTTGATCTCAATGCCATCTGGCAGATCATGGGTTAAGGAACGCCTCACCCCGGAACAGCGCTGCCGCAAATGCCGGGCAGGACGGCCAATAGCCGTGCATATACGTGGCAGTGATGGCGCCATGCTGGTACCAGGCTTCGCCGGTGCTGCCCGTATCGGCATGGCGGGATTGAGCCACCGGCGTGAGCGGTGTGGTCAGGGTTGAATAGTGAAATGTATGCCCGCGCAACGCACCGTGTGGGGTTTCCAGCATCTGCATGCCCAGTGCCGCAAAGCGTTTCTGCATCTGCGCCGTACCGGGCAATAGCCCTGGCAGCGCTGTGCGCACGCCATTTTGCCCGGTAATGGCCTCGGCCAGGTACAGCATGCCGCCGCATTCCGCCACCAGCGGCTTGCCCTGCTCAACATGGCTGCGCAGGCTGTCGATGGTGCGGGTGTGGCGCGCCAGTTGTGGTGCGTGCAATTCTGGATAGCCGCCAGGTAGATAAACCGCGTCGCACTCTGCCGGAATGGG
>JASLES010000166.1 GCA_030151005.1 Silvimonas sp. | reverse complement strand
GCACGACGTGGCTGACTTTATGCATCGTGCGGATTTCCTGTTGTTGACCTCCTGGTTTGAGGGCTGCCCGTTGGTGGTGCTAGAAGCCATGAAGGCCGGCTTGCCGGTGGTGACCACGGCGGCCGGTGGGGTCGTGGAACTGTTCGGCGAATACGCCAATGACTTTGTCAGTAGTGCGGCGACAGGTGAGGCCCTGGCGGACCTTGTGCTGGCCCAGGTGCCGCGCCATCCGGCGCTGGCCGGGCAGTTGCGGCTGCGTGCGTATGACTATGACAAAAACCTGCTGCTGGATCGCTGGGCTGCCTTGCTGGGTAGCCCGGTCACGTTACCGGCGCGGCATGTGCTTGATCAGGAGCAGAACCGGTGAGTCCCACCCCACGCAATCGCATTGCGTTGCTGATTCCGCATTTCAACAACCCGCAAGGCATGTGCGCATCGCTGGCCTCGGTCGGGGAGCACGAACAGGTTGATGCCTGGATTGTCGATGACGGCAGCGTGCGCCAGAAGCTGGATGAAGCGGCATGTCGTGCTGCCTGGCGCGCCCAGGGCGAATTACACTTTGTTTACCTGGCGCAAAACCAGGGCATTGAACATGCGCTGAACGCAGGCATTGCCGGGATCCGTGCCGCCGGGCATTACGACTATGTCGCGCGGCTGGATTGTGCCGACCTGAACGTGCCAGACCGCTGTGCGCGGCAGGCGGCGTATCTGGATGCCCATCCAGACGTGTATCTGTTGGGCAGTGCCGTGGTGTTTTTTGATGAGACTGGTGACCGGTTTACCCTGCGCCAGCCGCAAACGCACGCAGAAATCGTGCGGCAAATGCATGTGGATAACGCGTTTACCCATCCCGCCGTGATGTTCCGCATGACGGGCATTGCGGCACTCGGGGATTACCCGGTCGATTGCAAGGCGGCAGAAGATTTTGCCTATTTCTGGAAGTTTGTGGCGCGCTATCGCACCGCCAATTTGCCGGATGTATTGGTCCGTACCGAATACACCACTGCCGGGATTTCCCTGAGTCGGCGGCGTCGCCAGCAGTGGTCCCGTTTCAAGGTGTTGTGGCGATATGTTGATGCTTCGCCGCGTTCCTGGCTGATGTTGCTCAAGCCACTGGTGTGGCTGGTCGTGCCATTTGGTGTGGCCCGCCAGGTCAAACAATGGTTGGGCGTCAAAAGCTGGTCGTAAATGCGGGTGGCCCACCGGGGCCAGCGATTTGAACAATTTGCGTTACCCGGCATCGTAAAGAAACCAGAATCGGGCAGGCCATCCTGGTCGCCCTCAAACAGATTTGTATTTGAAGATGGAACAAAACCAGAACCGTGTCGTTTGCCTGATTCCGCACTACAACAACCCGCAAGGGTTGGTGCGCTCTCTGGCGTCGTTCGGCCGGGATGAACCGGTGGATGTGCTGGTCGTTGATGACGGCAGCACCCGCGCGCCCATTGATGAGCGCGCTGCGCGTGCAGCCTTTACCGCACCCGGGGCGCTGCGTTTTCTGCATCTGCCGCAGAACCGTGGCATTGAACATGCGCTCAATAGCGGGCTGTCCTGGATTGAATCCCGTGGGTATGAGCTGATCTCCCGCCTGGACTGTGGCGACACCAATGTGCCAGACCGGTTTGCCCGCCAGTTGGCGTTTCTGGATGCGCATCCGCAAGTCATGTTGCTGGGCGGTGCGGCCAGCATGGTCGATCAGGCGGGGCAGGAGCAATTTGTGCTGCGACACCCGTCGGCGCATGCCCGGATCGCGCATGCCATGCGCAGCAACTCCGCGTTTATCCACCCGGCGGTCATGTTCCGGAGTGCCGCGCTGGCCACTACCGGGCATTACCCGCTGGACGCACCGGCGGCAGAAGACTATGCGCTGTTCTGGACCTTTGTCCGGCATTTTGAAGTCGCCAACCTGGCGGATGTGGTGATTCATTACGAGCTTGATCCGGGCGGGATTTCACTCTCAAAACGGCAGCGCCAGATCCAAAGCCGGCTGGCGCTGCAGTGGCGTTACAAAGACGCCAGCCTGGCCGCGTGGCTGGGTATTGCGCGCTCTGCCTTGTTGCTGGTGCTGCCCTATCAGTTGATCTTCAAGCTCAAAGCAAAGCTCAGACGGGGGAAGGCCGCATGAAGCACATTGCCCACGTCGTAGAGTCGTTTGGCGCCGGCACGTTATCCATGGTGACCGCCATGGCCAACCGGCAAATTGCCGATGGCCACCGGGTGACGATCATTCACAGCGTGCGTGAAGAAACCCCGGCCAACTGGCGCGAACTCTTTGCCAGCGGTATTGAATTGGTGCAATTGCCCATGACGCGCTCGATTTCACCACTGGCCGACTGGCGTGCCGGGCGCTTGCTACACAGCACGCTCAAGGCCATCAAGCCAGATGTAGTGCATCTGCATTCCAGCAAGGCCGGCGCGCTGGGCCGCATCTTGAGCTGGATCTATCGCGGCCCGAAATGGTTTTTCTCGCCACATGGCCTGTCGTTTTTGCAGCGTGCCGAAGGCCGTCTCAAGAACACCGTTTTCTTGCTGATTGAAAAACTGCTGGCTGGCTCGCCAGTGACGTTTATCGCCTGTTCGCCGGGTGAGGCCAAAGAGATCCGCACGCACTTGTCAGACAATGTCCTGGAAGTGCACAACGCGGTTGATCTGGA
>JASLES010000124.1 GCA_030151005.1 Silvimonas sp. | reverse complement strand
CTGGTGGCTTATATCCTGAGCTTCATCTATGTCGGCATTTACTGGAACAACCACCACAATCTGTTTCATGCGGCGACATCCGTCAGTGGTGGTGTGTTGTGGGCCAATCTGCATTTGCTGTTCTGGTTGTCTCTGATCCCGGTGACCACGGCCTGGCTGGGAGAGCACCCCAATCTGCCTTGGCCGGCCGCTTTGTACGGCGTGGTATTGCTGGGTTCTGCCTTTGCCTATTACTTGCTGACCTGCGCGCTGATTGCACGGCACGGCGAGCAATCTAAACTGGCGCGTTCATTGGGCCGCGATTTCAAAGGCCGGTTGTCTATCGTGCTGTATGCCGCAGGGGTCGGCAGTGCATTTGTACATTCTGCGCTGGCCTGCGCTTTTTACGCCGGTGGTGCCGCATTGTGGCTTGTGCCGGATCGGCGTTTTGAGAAACGCCTGGCCGAAACCACAGAAGAATAAGCGGTGAGCCACAAAAAAGCCGGCACGCTGCCGGCTTTTTTTATGGATCAGTGTGGCGTTAGCTGCGCGGCAACTCACACACTTCAGAAAGCAGTTCGTAGGAGCGCAGCCGCTCGGCGTGGTCAAACACAGCGGCGTTTGCCATCACTTCATTCACGCCATACTCTTCCACAAACGCGTTGAGTCTGGCCTTCACTGTCACCGGGCTGCCAATGATGGATGCACCCAGTTGCGCCATGACGGCCGCGCGTTCGTGCGGCTGCCAGTAATCGTCGATATTGGTCACGGGTTCTTCCAGCGGGCCAGGATTGCCGCGAATCATGCCCAGGAAACGGCGCTGGGCAGAGGTGGCCAGGAAGGCCGCATGTTCATCCGTTTCAGCGACGATAACGTTGATCCCGGCCATGGCATACGGTTGCTCCAGCACGCGGGACGGACGGAAGGTATGGCGATAGAGATCAAACGCGGCCTTCATGTTGCGTGGTGCAAATTGACCGGCAAAGGCAAACGGCAGGCCCAGATAGCCCGCCAGTTGGGCAGAGAAACCGCTGGAGCCCAGCAACCAGATGGGTACATCCAGCCCTTCGCCCGGTACGGCATGAATCCCGTTGCCGCCCCCATGCAGATCAGGGCGGAAGTAGGCGCGTAGTTCTTCCAGCATTTGCGGGAACTGATCCCCATCCGCGCCAGAATCACGGCGTAGCGCGCGCATGGTGGCCTGATCGGTGCCCGGCGCACGGCCCAGGCCCAGATCAATCCGGCCGGGGTAGAGGGATTCCAGCGTGCCAAACTGCTCGGCAATCACCAATGGCGAATGGTTGGGCAACATGATGCCGCCCGAGCCCACCCGAATCCGCTGGGTACCACCGGCGACATGGCCGATCACCACCGACGTCGCTGCGCTGGCAATACCGCGCATACCGTGATGTTCTGCCAGCCAGTAACGGTGATAACCCCAGCGGTCGGCGTGCTGCGCCAGATCCAGCGTGTTGGCCAGCGCTTTGGCCGGGTTGGAACCCGCCACGACGGGCGAGAGGTCAAGAATGGAAACCGGTAATGTATTGCGAGTGGTCATGGTCTTTCCGGCAAGCGGGGGAACCGGATAAATGAGGGCAGGCGCGCTCATTTCAAGACGATTGGTCTAGTGATGGTTACACGACCAGGGAGACGGCCAGCAAGAGCATGACCGCGCCAATGACCCCATCCAGCACACGCCACGCGCGTGGATTGGCAAACACCGGCGACAATAGCCGTGCGCCATAACCCAGCCCGATAAACCACAACAAAGACGCCGTCATGGCGCCTACGGCAAACCAGGGACGCACAACAGGTTCTTGCTGGCTGGCAATGGAACCCAGCAACACTACGGTATCCAGATAGACGTGCGGGTTCAGCCAGGTCAGCGCCAGAATGGTCAAGGTGGCTTGTTGCCAGGTCAGCACCGGAACGCCGTTCGCGGCATGCAGCGCGTCGCTGGCAAATGCCGCCCGCCATGCGCGGATGCCATACCAGGTCAGAAATGCCGCGCCTGCCCAGCGCGCCACCGTCATCAGCGCGGGGCTGCTTTCGATCAACGCCCCAACGCCAGCAACACCCGCTGCGGTGAGCAGCACATCTGCCAGCACGCACAAACTGACGGTCAGCCCCAAATGCTGGCGGGACAAACCCATGCGCAAGACGTGCGCGTTTTGCGCACCAATGGCCATGATCAAACTACCACCCAAACCCAGGCCTTTAAGCCACGCTGCAAATATCATCGCCGTCACCTTTGTTGCACTTGTTCTTGAATCTGGCCGGATTGTGAACGGCTTGCGATGCATGTAGAAGAGTTATTAATATCTTTCAGATTACATAAATAATGTTAATGAAGGAAGACGCCATGAATCTGGACCATCGCCAGACCGATGCACTGCTGGCCGTCATTGAAACCGGGAGTTTTGACGCAGCGGCGGCACGCCTGCACGTCACCCAATCGGCTGTATCGCAACGCATTCGCGCGCTGGAAACCGCGCTGGGTCAGCCCTTGATCATCCGCAGCCGACCGGCGCGCCCCACGCAACAAGGCCAGCGCTTGCTGCAATACCTGCGCCGCACGGCCATGCTGGATCAGGAACTGGCCGCAGAACTGGCCGATAACGCGCGTGCGCCACTGGTGGTGCGGCTGGCCATCAATGCCGATACGCTGGGCACGTGGTTTGTCCCCGCCGTCGCGCCATTGCTTCTCAAAGAAAATGTCTTGCTGGATGTCATGCTGGACGATCAGGACCACACGTTTGCCTGGCTGGAATCTGGCGAAGCCACCGGGTGCATCACCAGCGAAGCAGAGCCCCTGCGCGGTTGTCAGGCGTATGCCTTGGGAACCATGCGCTATCACATGCTGGCCTCAGTCGACTTTTATAAACGCTGGTTTCCACACGGCTTTAACCGCGAAGCCGCCCGCAAAGCGCCGGTGATGGTGTTCAACCGCAAGGATTCGCTCCAGGCTGATTTTCTGGAACAGCGCTTTGGGCTCACGCGGGATGTGTATCCCAGCCATTACATTCCCTCGCATGATTCGTACTTTGCGGCGGTGAAGCTGGGGTTGGGATACGGGATGATCCCGGAGCAGCAATATGGTGATCTGGTGTCGTCGGGCCAGTTGATTGACGTCGCGCCGGATCAACCGGTAGATGTGGCGTTGTACTGGCATGCATGGAAGGTACAGTCGCCACGGCTGGAGTCTTTGACACGGCGGATTGTGGCGGCGGCGAGGGAGGTATTGGGCGGGGAGTGTGTGCCGTAGGGTGGATTCGGAGCGCTAGCGACAATCCACCGTTGCGATGTTTGTTAGCGCCTGGCGGCACGGTGTTTTGATACCGGCGGTGGCCGGGGCACGTTACTTTTCTTTGCTTCGCCAAAGAAAAGTAACCAAAAGAAAGGCGACCCTGCGACAGTGCCCCTTCGGGGTTCCCTGCGCTTCTCGCAAAATCCGGCTGGCTACGGGAACTCGCTTCGCTCAAACACCCCTTCGC
>JASLES010000082.1 GCA_030151005.1 Silvimonas sp. | reverse complement strand
GGCTTGGCAATCCTGGCGGGATAAAGTATAGTTCGGCCTCCTCTGCGGAGAGATGGATGAGTGGTTTAAGTCGCACGCCTGGAAAGCGTGTATAGGTTAATAGCCTATCGGGGGTTCGAATCCCCCTCTCTCCGCCAGCATTACTGAAAAAAGCCCTGATTATTCAGGGCTTTTTTCATTTCAGTCATTTGCAGATGTGCCATCTGCTGTGCCACCGGAGTGAGGCCTGGATTAGATATCCCGGTGTGGTCTTCCGCTGCCTGATACTCCCCCCACCACATCCTTGACCAGCGAAACCGCGCTCTCAGCGCAGGATCGCAAAATATCCCACAGGCCGCTCATATCTTTTCTCGCGACAATCCGGACCTCTGCCAGGCCGTCCTGCGGGTCGACGTCGCCCGGTGGCAGCGACGGCATAGTGCCCGTGCCATCAGTATGTGCCACACAGGGCATGCGTATCGTTCAGACCCGGTGATAGCCGGTTTGAAGATATGACAGCGGCTGCGCCGATGCCTCCTTGGTCATTGGGTACGGCACATCAGGGTAACGGCCGATCGGGGCGAAACCAGTTGTGGTGGTCTAGAGTAAATTTGCCTGGCAACCGGGTGAAACCAAAGCGAATCTGATCCCTGCGCTCCGGCTTTGCGGAGCGATCACACAAGGCTAGCGGTGCTGCTTGTCTGGAGGGCCTGTGAGCCAGATCCTGATTGTTGATCCTCAGCCGTTGGTTCGTCTGGCGTTACGGACCCTGCTCAATGACGCAGGTCACAAGGTCATTGCGCAGGCCGACAACAGTCGGGAGGCCCTGGCGCAGTGCCGCCAGCACAAGCCAGATCTGGTCATTCTGGAGCTGAGCCTGCCCGGCGTCGGGGGGCTGGAGGTGATCCAGCGGCTGAAGAAACAGCATGCCGCATTGAAAATCCTGGTCTATTCAGAGCAACACGCTGACCATTTCGCAGCACGCAGTCTGGCTGCCGGGGCCAGTGGGTTCGTCAGCAAGTTTGATGCTGTTGCCACCTTGAGCACCGCCGTCAATGTGGTCTTAGACGGGAAAACCTGGTTCACGCATGAGGTATTTGAGTCCACCCGCGAAGATGAACTTGGGCCGCTTTCCCCGCGTGAACTGGTGGTTTTGCAGTTACTGACCCGCGGGATGTCCAACAACGAAGTTGCAGCGCAACTGGCGCTCAGCTTCAAAACGGTCAGTACCTACAAAACCCGGCTGTTGACCAAACTACATGCCGCCTCGCTGGTTGAACTGGTCGAGATTGCGCACCGTAACGGGTTGAATCTGCATGCGGACAGCGCGGTGGAAATGATGCGGGTTGATGCCGACACGCAGCGTGAACTGCACATGTTGCGCACCATGATCGAAAACGCCCCCATCCCGATGTTTGTGCGTGATGTTGAAGGGCGGATACTCCTCGCCAACCGTAGCCTTCTGGATTTTCACCATATATCCAACGACCAGGCTTATATGAAGCGGATCGGCGAATCCGAATGGCTCACGCCCGAACGCCGGGCTTTTTTCCAGCAGCGGTACAGCGAAGCGGTGGTGATCGGGTCATCGTTCGTCAACGATTTCTTGATTGAGTCGTCTGGTGTTCCTATCCCGGTACGAGGTTGGTTTGTACCGTTTCGCGGCGAGGACGGTCGCATCATCGGCGTGGTCGGTGGCTTCATTGATCAATCCACGCAAGAAAACATGCTCAAACGCCTGCGCGATGCCAAAGAACAGTCTGCGGCAGAAAGCCGCCACAAGAGTGCCTTGTTGATCAACCTGAGCCGGGCGATCCGCTTGTCCTTGCAGGACATCGAACACCACCTCGGCATCGCCAAAGTGTCCAGCGGTGACGCCGCGCAACAGGCGCTTGTGCAAGCGGGCGAGACCAATCAAGTGCTCATGAACACGCTGGATGAGCTGCTGCTTTATGATGTCAGCGCGGTGGTGCTGCAGCCAACCACGGTCGACATCGCGCAACTCACCCGATCCGTGATCGACGCCCGCGACACCAAGCCCCCGGTGTTTGACCCGTCTGCGGTCACTGTGGCCCAGGTGTGGGTGGATTCCCGCCGCTACGGCCAGATTGTGGCGGGGTTGCTGGCCGATGTTGAAGGTGGAACCCTCAGACTGGCCGCCATCGCTCAAGCCAACGGAATGGTCACCGTACGCTTGCACCTGGATACCGGCGACGTCATTTCCGGCACGGCCGAAGTCTCTGCCCGTCGCAACCTCGGCCTGGCCATCTGCAAGGCGGTGGTGGGTTTGATGAAGGGCCAGTTCACGCAGATCGGGCGGCGGATTGAAATTGAGTTGCCGTTGCCAGCCGCACTGGGCCACGCCTGAGCCCACCACCCCGCAAGGCGCGGCAAACTCCTATAGCGACCTCAGAACACTCGGATATTTCTGAGTTCAGGCACGGCACAGACTGCCCAGCATCATCATTTTGCTGGATTTGCCGTCATGAACCGCTTTTTTCGCACGATCTGGAATGCCACCCGCAACGCCTGGGTTGCCGTAGCCGAAAACGCCAGCGCACACGGCAAGCCAGCCAAACAAGCCACAGTGAGCGAGCACCTGAACCTGCCACGTGGCGTATTGGCCATGAGCTACGGACTGGTTCTGGCGCTGGCCAGCGCAGATGCCCTGGCTGTAGCCACGGTCGAACTGACTGAAGGCGATAGCAAAACCATCATGGGCGGCTACAAGGATCAGGCCAAAGCCGGGGGCGCCGCGCCGGATGCTACCCAAGTGGTCGAAAACTATCTGTTCACCGGCGGCACGCTGGATGTCACCGGCGGGTACTACCGCGCCACCGGCAAGTTTACGGTGGCTGAAGGGCAATACGGCAAGATCACCGGTGGCAGCGGCACAGGGTTGCCTTCGTACTTTCCGACGATCCCGGCACTGGATGTTGCGCCCTCAAAATCCGGCGCGATGTTCTTGCTGTATGACCCCAGAGAACCGGGCGGCCAGCTGGTGCTGGAAAAAAACGCCACGCTGGAAATCGCCTTCAATTACGAGGGCCGCAACTACGTCGCGATCACCAACAACGGCAACTATGACTACAGCTACACGCCGGTGGTGTTTGGCGAAAACAGCCACATCATGCTGACGGGCGGGACCTTCCGCTACGACCCTTATCGCCACGATACGGACGTCAAACTCTCTAACTTCATCTTCAACGGCGGCTGGCTTTCAACCCGCGGCGGCGACGATGTCATTACCGCCGATGAAAACAACCAGGCCATCGGCAAGATCGAAATGGGCATGGGGTCGGACACCTTCATCATCCCGGAGGGGGTTTCGATTACCGCACTGCGGATCAACGGCCAGCCCGTCAGCGAAGTGCGCATGTACGAGTTTGCCGATACCCAGGACAAAGGCACGGGCGGGTTGACGGGCAATATGGCGGAAGGTACCGGCCAGAACCCCAGCGATACGGTGCAGATCCGCGCTAATGCCTCGTCGACCGACATCGTCTACAACTTTGGCTACTACAACGATGTCATGACCCTGGCCGACGGGGCGCAACTCGTCGGCGGCAAGGTCAGCATGGGCAATGGCCCCGACACCTTTACCGCCACGGCCGCAACGCTGGATGGCGTATCGATCAAGCTCGATGACGGCGACGACACGCTGAACCTGACCGGCACCACGCTGCAAGGCGGCGTGGCCATTGATCTGGGTAACGGTAACGATACGGCCAACCTGCGCGATATGTCGCTGGCCAACGCGTCACCCCTGTTGCTGGGTGCGGGCAACGACACCGCCAATCTCACCAACGTGACCCTTGCCGGCAGCGCCGGGGCAGATTCGATTACCTTTGGCGCCGGGGCAGACACCCTGAATCTCACCCGCGTTAACGTGGATCAGGCCACCATCGGCATGACCAGTGGCGCCAATGTGGTCAACGTTTTGGCCGATGCCAGCGGTGGCACCACCGTGGTAACCGACAGCCTGAACTTCACCAGTGCGGACAAGCTCAGCACGCTGCGCATTCAGGACGGCGCCACCCTGGCGCTGGACGATGCCAGCATGGGCTTTGCCGGGAAAATCCAGGTCAACGCGGGCGGCACACTCTCGGGCAATGGCTCCGTGGCTTCAAACAACGGCGCGGTACTGGACGGCACCTTGCAGGTGGGCGATGGCACTGCCGATGGCGCACTCAGCGTCACCGATAGCGGCCGCATCGACGCCAACGACGGCGCACTGATCACCGGCAGCGGCACCTTGTCGTCCAGCGGCATTACGCTCAATGGTGGCGTTATCGCCAGCATCGAAGCGGACCGCGCGCTGGTTTACAACGACGGGCTGGCGGGCACTGGCAGCTTGCACAAGGTGGGTGCTGGCACGCTCGCGCTGGGCGCAGCCAACAGCTACAGCGGCGGCAGCAATGTGGATGCCGGCACCCTGCGGCTCACCCACCAGAATGCCGCCGGCACTGGCGCTGTGGCGCTGGCCAGCAACGGCACCGTTACGCTGGATTTCTCTGGCACCGACGGCCAATACAACGCCGACTTTGCCAACGACCTCAACGGCAGCGGCAATGCCGTGGTGAGCGGGCACGATATCAACATTGCCGGGGACAACAGCGCGTTTGCCGGTCAATGGCAGATCAACAACGCGGCCAGCATGCAGGTGCGCGATGATGTGCAGCACCTGGGCACGGCCGCCATTGCGCTTGATGGCACGCTGAATGTGGCGCCCACAAACAGCGGTTTTACCCTGAACAACAGTTTGACGGGCCAGGGAACCGTCATCGCAAAAATGGGCGCGGGTAACGACGCGTTCAATTTTGGCGCCAACACCGGCAGCGCCTTCGCGGGCACGCTGGATATGGGCCGGGGCACCCTGGACCTGGAAGGCGGCAACACCAAGGCACTGACCCATGCCACCTTGCTGGTCGATCAGGGCAGTGTGGTCACAGTGGGTGACGGCGAACAAAACATTGGCGGTCTGGCCTTCAATGGCGGAACGACCATTTTCAATGCCACGGTGCCCGATGCCACGGTGGCCCAGAGCACCATCAACACCATGCATCTGGATGCAAGCGGCACCGGCACGGTGGGCATTACGGTTCCATTCCCATACACGCCAAGCCCGATTGATACGCCCGAGACCACCAATCTGCTGCAACAGGATGATGGCGAGATCGGCGTGCAACTGGTCAAGGCCGAGACCGTCAACGGTTACGGTGGTGCGCTCACCCTGCAGGACCAGAACGGCAATATGGTCGGTGGCAGCCAGATGCTGGAGATCGCCCAACAGGATCAGATTGTCGCCCTGGGAACGTACGGCTACCGGCTAACCACCGAGCCCGGCGACGGGCTGTACGTGAACTACGGCCTGACCCAACTGGATCTGCAACAAGGCCAGACCCTGACACTGGCGCAAAACACCGGGGCCACAGGGGCAGCGGCGGATATGTCCGCGCAGATCATCGGCACTGGCAATCTGGCGATCAATGCCGGAGACAGCGTCATTTCGCTATCCAACGCCAATAATCGCTACGAAGGCGAAACCTCGGTGCAAAGCGGGACGCTGCGGCTTGAAGCCAACCATGCGCTGGGGCAGACCCGTCAGTTGAATATGGCGGACACCACCAGGACAGACCTCAATGGCACAAGCCAGACCATCGGCGCGCTGCTGGGTGCGGCAGGGTCGACGCTGGATTTCAACGGCGGGGCACTGGACATCAGCAATGGTGGCACTTCGCAAGGCGTGTTGACGGGTGCGGGTGAGTTGCGGGCACTGGGCGGCACGCTGGATGTGCAAGGCGCCAATACCGGACTGACGGTCAGCACTCATATTGCCGATGGCGCCACAGTGCAGCTGGATCACGTACAAGGCCTGGGCAGCGGCAAGATCAGTGACGTTGGCACCCTGCAACTGACCGGCGCCACGGGCGATCTGGTCAATATGCTGGATGGCACCGGTGCGGTAAATCTGACCAATGCAGCGGATGTCACCCTTGCGGCCAACAACCGTGATTTCTCTGGCCAGTTTGCGACGGCCACGGGCACGCAAATGACGGCCTCCGGCGCCGAGAATCTGGGCACCGCTGGCGTAAACAACAGTGGCACGCTCAATCTCAATGTGAATCAAGACTGG
>JASLES010000059.1 GCA_030151005.1 Silvimonas sp. | reverse complement strand
GTTGCCCGTTATGGCCTGCGCGTAGTGGTGGCCGGCACACTCTCCAACCTGATGAGTGCAACCATTGCCGGCATTTTCCTGTCTTTGTAATTACGCATCCCCTTCTCGCCGGAGGCAATCATGACCGACCGCAACCATCTGACTGAAGCAGCGCTGCGCGCGCTGCATCTGATGGACCTCACCGCATTGAACGATACCGATACGCACGACTCGATCCGCGCACTCGCCACCGCAGCGGACACGCCGCTGGGCACGCCTGCGGCTTTGTGTGTCTATGCGCCCTTTGTGCATACCGCCAAAGAAGCGCTGGCCGCCCGGGGCTTGAGTATCCCGGTGGCAACCGTGACCAACTTCCCGGCGGGCGAAGCCAACCCGCAGGCTGCTGCGGGCGAAACCGCCGAAGCCGTGCTGCTGGGCGCGGATGAAGTCGACGTCGTGTTCCCTTATCGTGCGTTGATGGCTGGTGACGAAGAGGTGGGCCACAAACTGGTCTCGATGTGCCGTACCGCGGTGGGCGACAAAGTACTCAAGGTCATCATTGAATCGGGCGAGCTGACCGCACCGCAATTGATCAAGCGTGCCAGCGAAATCGCCATTGCGGCGGGGGCGCACTTCATCAAGACCTCCACTGGCAAAGTGCCAGTCAATGCCACTTTGCAGGCGGCGGAAATCATGCTGGAAGCCATCCGCAAATCCGGCAAACCAGTGGGGTTCAAGGCCGCAGGTGGCGTGCGCACCGCCACGGAGGCTGCCGCCTATCTGGCACTCGCCGACCGCATCATGGGGTCAGAATGGGCCACGCCTGCCACATTCCGCTTTGGTGCATCCAGCCTCTTGGGTAATTTGCTGACCACGCTGGGGCAAGATGCTGGCGCCACGCGCAATTCAGCGTACTAAGTACAAGCCGGTCGCCTGCGCATCCAGGCATCCATTGATTGAGGTCGCTCATGTTTCTACCCCAGGAAATCATCCGCAAAAAGCGTGACCACATCGCCCTGAGCGCCGAAGAAATCAGTTTTTTTGTGCGCGGCGTGGTGGATCGCTCGGTGTCAGATGGTCAGGTTGCCGCGCTGGCAATGGCCGTCTATTTCAACGGGATGAGCACGGACGAGCGGGTGGCGCTGACCCTGGCCATGCGCGATTCTGGCCGCATCATGGACTGGGCCCAATGGCACCTGCCCGGGCCGGTTGTCGACAAACACTCCACGGGCGGTGTCGGCGATGTCACCTCCTTGCTGCTGGGGCCAATGGTGGCAGCATGTGGCGGCTTTGTGCCGATGATTTCCGGGCGCGGGCTGGGCCATACCGGCGGGACGCTGGATAAACTGGAAGCCATCCCCGGCTATGATGTCTCCCCAGACCTGCCGCGCCTGCAGCGCATTGTCAGCGAGACCGGGCTGGCCATCGTCGGGCAGACTTCTGACCTGGCGCCAGCAGACAAACGCATCTACGCGGTGCGAGACGTCACGGCCACGGTAGAGTCTGTCGCCATGATCACCGCGTCTATCCTCTCCAAGAAATTGTGTGCGGGCTTGCAAGCGTTAGTGATGGATGTCAAAACCGGCAATGGCGCGTTTATGGCCACACTGGCACAGGCCCAGACGCTGGCGCGCAGCATTGTGGACGTGGGCAACGGCGCCGGTCTCAAAACCTCTGCGCTGATTACCGACATGAGTCAGCCTCTGGCCCCGGCTGCGGGTAACGCAGTAGAGGTGCGCTGTGCCATTGATTATCTGACTGGCAAGGCGCGGCCAGCACGGCTGCATGAAGTCACACTGACCCTGGCCACCCAGATGTTGCTCCTGGGCGGTCTGGCGGCCAATGAAGCCCAAGCGCGCCAGAAACTGCTGCATAGCCTGGATACCGGGGCTGCGGCCGAGCGTTTTGCCCGTATGGTGTCCGCTCTGGGCGGCCCCGCAGACCTGCTGGATATGCCCGATCAGTATCTGACCCAGTCCCGCACCCAGGTGCCGGTGGTCGCGACGCAATCGGGTTACATCAGCGGGATCGACTGTCGCGCCCTGGGTTTGACGGTGCTCAACCTTGGCGGCGGCCGCCGTTTGCCAGCGGACCGCATCGATTTTGCAGTGGGCCTGACTGAACTGGCCGAGCTGGGTACGCAGGTAGCGCCGGGCCAGACGCTCGCCATTGTGCATGCCCACAACGAAAACAGCGCCCGCAACGCCATGGCAGAAGTCATCGCCGCCTACACCATTACGGATTCGCCACCCCAATTACCGCCAGTGATCCAGCAGCCTGTGCACTGAGACGGGTACTGATTTGACGAGGAGTCACTATGAACCAGCAAGAACTTATGCAGGAAGCCAAAACTGCGCGCCAGCAAGCCTATGCCCCGTATTCCCGTTTTCAGGTCGGTGCCGCGCTGCTCACGCGAGATGGCAAGGTATTTCATGGTTGTAATGTGGAAAACGCCTCTTACGGCTTGTGCAACTGCGCTGAACGCACCGCGTTGTTTGCCGCGATCGCAGCCGGATACAAACCGGGCGACTTTGCCACGCTGGCCGTAGTGGGTGATACCGATGGCCCCATCGCGCCG
>JASLES010000045.1 GCA_030151005.1 Silvimonas sp. | reverse complement strand
GATCCGCGCGTTCTATTCAGCCTTGCTGTGGCTGCTCACGCCACTGGTCATGCTCTATTTGTGGCGGCGTTCGCTCAAGCAACCGGAGTACCGCAAACACTGGAACGAGCGCTGGGGTTTTTATGGCCAGCGCGTGCGCAGTCAGCAAAGCACCATCTGGTTGCACGCTGTCTCCGTCGGTGAAGTGCGCGCGGCCGCGCCGTTGATCAAGGCACTCAAAGAGGCCTGGCCCGCCCACCGTATTGTGCTGACCTGCATGACACCCACCGGGCGCGCGACAGCCCAGGAGTTGCTGGGCGACACCGTCACCATTGCCTATCTGCCGTATGACTATGCGGGTGCGACCCGGCGTTTTATCCGCCAGTTCAAGCCGGTATTTGGCCTGTTGATGGAAACCGAGATCTGGCCAAATCTGGTGGCGGTGTGCCGCGCCCGTCATGTGCCGCTGTTTCTGGTCAATGCCCGCCTCTCTGCCAAATCTGCTGCGGGTTATCAACGCTGGCACTGGCTGGCCAGCCCGGCATTTGCCGGTCTGACCGGTACCTTTGCCCAGAGTGAAGCGGATGCCGCGCGCATCGTGGCGCTGGGCGGCCAACAGGTAGAGGTCACAGGTAACGTCAAATTCGACTTCGAACCCGCCCCGGCCAAAGTGGCGCAGGGCAAAGACTGGCGTAACGCGCTGGGTCCGCGCCCGGTGCTGCTGTTTGCATCCAGCCGGGAGGGTGAAGAATCTTTGTTGCTGGATGCATTGGCGCACGCGCCGTTGCCGCCTGATACCTTGCTGGTGATCGTGCCGCGCCATCCGCAACGCTTTGATGAAGTGGCCGCACTGATCGGCAGTCGGGGGTTGCGCTGTTTGCGCCGTAGCGAATGGAATGGCCAGGATGTTGGTGACGCCGACGTTTTGCTGGGCGACAGTATGGGCGAGTTGACGGCTTGGTATGCGCTGGCCGACGTCGCTATCATTGGGGGTTCGTTACTGCCCTTTGGCAGCCAGAATCTGATTGAAGCCTGCGCGGTTGGTACGCCCGTGGTGATCGGGCCTTCCACCTTCAACTTTGCAGAGACCGCCCGCATGGCGGTTGACGCCGGTGCAGCGTTGCAAGGTCAGGACACAGCAACGGTGCTGGCGCTGGCCAACAGCCTGTTGCTGGATAAACCCACCCGGCAAGCTGCGGCCGCAGCCGGCCTGACCTTTGCCAGTGTGCACCGTGGCGCAACCCGGCGTGTGCTCAGCGCCCTGGCCACGCAACTGGTGCAAACTTCACCGACAGGTAACACGCCACCCGCCATTTGAGCGGCGTACAATAGTCGCATTCAATATACAACTTATGGTGAATGCGCATGCTCAACCGTTTTTCTGACCGGCATGCCGGGTTTGACGATCCGGTATCCATGCTGCTGGCGTGTCACGAACGCGTGCGCCATTACCTGGCCCTGCTGCAAAAACTCGCCACTCATCACGCCAGCCACGGTAGTGATGCCGCCGCGCAAGATGCCGCGTGTGCGGTACTGCGGTACTTTGATATAGCCGCGCCACTTCATCATCAGGATGAGGACGACAACCTCTTTGCCCTGTTACAACAGCGCGGCAATGTGATCCTGAAAACCGAGATTGACGCGCTGGCGGCAGAGCATCCGCTGCTGCATGCCCAATGGGCGGCCATGCGCTTGCCGCTGCAGACCATCGCCGGGGGCGGCGTGGCTGAACTCAACGCGGCAGAAGTAGACGGATTTGTGGCGCTTTACCTGCAACATGCCGCGCGGGAAGAAAGCGCGGTCTATCCGCATGCTGCAGATTTGCTCAGTGCGGCAGAGCTGGAAGACATGGGCCGGCAGATGGCCGCCCGGCGCGGGGTCAGCGCCGGTACGCCCTGAACAATCAGCCCTGCCCGGTGGGCGCAAACTGCCAGGGGTGCAGCGCCAGGAACTCCGCAGCCAGGCCGGATACACCATCCCAGAAAATCTGCGCACCCAGACACAGCAAAATGAACGCAGACAGGCGCAGGAACACCACGGTGCCGGTCGAGCCGATCAATTTAAGCATGCGATCGCCATAGCGGTAACACACATAAATGATGGCAGACAGCGCTGCCACACCCAGCGTGCTACCCAGCGGCACGGCTACGCGGTGGGCGTCCTGCCCGTGAATACCCACACCCAGCGTGATCGCCACGGTGATAGACCCTGGCCCCACGGTAAACGGAAATGCCAGCGGGTAAAACGCGCGCTGCTGCAATTCTGCGGCGCGCCGCGCATGATCCGCCGCACTGCCGATGGGTTCGCTGGCGCCCCCTGTGTTTTCCGGGCTGTTCAAGAGTTTCCAGCCCGCGGAGGCCACCAGCAAACCACCGCAAACCCGCACAATGGGAATCGATACCCCAAAGAAATCGAGCACATACGTGCCGATAAACATACTGAACAGCAATAGCGCAAAACTGAAGAACGCCACCCGCCGCGCCAGAATGGCACGTTCTTCCGAACTGTAGTTATTGGTCAGCGACAAGAAGATCGGGGTCGCGCCCAACGGGTTCAGGATAGGAATCAAACCCGCGATCACCACGATGATCTTGCTAAGAAACAGAGAAAGGAAATCTTGCATGACGTCTGCGTACTGCACCTGAAATGGATGCCCGGATTGTAGTGGAGCGCCAGCCGTTCTGCGTGCCTGCGCCTGCCCGATGGCGCGGGAAAACGTCATGTTTGGTGCGCTTTGCCAAAAAATACCTGTGCGTCACTCTTGCACCCGCGCGCCATTGACACCAATTGCAAAGCGAAAGCCGCACACAGCAGCTACAATGAACGGGCAGCCACCCCATGAGGTGGCTCAAACTTTTCTGGACCCAGGAGTATTTTGAAATGGCCATCACCGTCAACGGCGTAGAAATTACCGACGCCATGATCCAGGCAGAACTGCCGCACCACGACGACGCACCGCACGCGGTTGATGGCGCAGTGCAGGAACTGATTCTGCGCGAACTCTTGCTGCAAGCGGCCAAGGCCAAGGGCCTTGATGCTTCCAACCCGGAAGAAGCCATCGGCACGCTGCTGCAAAACGAAGTCAAATCGGACGACGCCACCGAAGAAGAATGCAAAGCCTTCTACGCTGAAAACCCGCAAGCATTTGTACGCGGCGAACAAGCCGAAGCCAGCCACATCCTGTTTACCGCTGAAAACCCGACCGAAGCCGCCCTGGTGCGTGCCAAGGCCGAGGGCATTCTGAACGAGCTCAAAGCGCAGCCGTTCAAATTTGAAGCGCTGGCCCGCGAACACTCGGCCTGCCCGTCGGGCAAGCAAGGTGGTGCGCTGGGTCAATTTGGCCGTGGCCAGATGGTGCCGGAATTCGACCAGGCCGTATTCAGCATGGGCGAAAACGAATTGCTGCCGCAACTGGTCGAAACCCAGTTTGGTCTGCATATCATCCGCACTGGCAAGAAAACCAGCGGCGACACCGTGTCTTATGACGAAGTGAAAGACCGTCTGGGCGAGTTCCTGACCGAGACCAAGTCCCGCCGCGCCATGCACGAGTACCTGCAATCGCTGGTGCAAGCAGCTGACATCCAGGGCTACGAACTCAAGCCCGCAGCCTGATCACCCGCTGATCTCGCTCCCAAAAACGCCGCGCCTTCGGGTTGCGGCGTTTTTTCTTGTGTCGCGCCAGCCAGCCACAGTGCGGGGCGGCCGGCAATACCCACAATGGTTGCCTTTTTCCCCTGTGGCCGCGCGCGTATCATGGGTCTATTCAAACGACATGACCCGACCCGCGCATGCTCTCTGTAGACCAGGCTCTGACTCAGCTGTTATCGCTGGCCCGCCCGCTGACCGACACCCGCACTTTGCCCCTTGCCGCCGCACATGGGCAGTATCTGGCCGCAGATGTGGTCTCGCCCATGGCCGTGCCGGGGTTCGATAACAGCGCCATGGATGGCTACGCGCTGAATGTGGCTGATTTTGCCGCGCCGCCGGCCACCTTTACGCTCACCCAGCGCATTGCCGCCGGTGAAACCGGGGCCACGCTGCAAGCCGGCGAGGCAGCGCGTATCTTCACGGGCGCACCGATTCCGCCAGGCGCCAACGCCGTGGCCATGCAGGAAGATTGCAATGTTGCCGAGGGCAAGGTCAGCGTGAGTAGCCAGCTCGCGGACGGCCAGAACATCCGCCGCAGCGGAGACGATATCCGCCAGCACAGCGTGGTTGTGGCACAGGGAACACGTCTGGGCGCGGCGCAACTGGGGCTGCTGGCCTCGATCGGCGTCGACAGTGCAACGGTCACACGCCCCTTGCGGGTGGCGCTGCTTAGCACCGGCAGTGAACTCGTCGAGCCCGGCCAGCCGCTGGGTGCCGGGCAAATCTATAACAGCAACCGCTACCTGCTGGCCGCCATGCTGCGCGAAGCCGGTTGCGACGTGACCGATGCCGGCATTGTGGCAGACCACCTCGACGCCACTCAGGCCGCATTGCAAACCGCCGCCAATCACAATGACATTGTGATCACCACGGGTGGTGTGTCGGTGGGTGAAGAAGATCATGTCAAAGCGGCGGTAACTTCGCTGGGTACACTCAACCTGTGGAAAATGGCCATCAAACCGGGCAAGCCGTTTGCCCAGGGCCGCATTGTGCGGGCGGATGGCTCAGAAGCAGACTTCATCGGCCTGCCGGGCAACCCGGTCTCCAGTTTTGTGACCTTTTTTGTGCTGGTGCGGCCGTTCCTGGCGCGCCGTCAGGGCAAAACCGACGCCCAATTACCGCCGCAGATTCTGATCCCGGCCGGATTCAAACGCAGCGCCGGCACGCGCCGCGAGTTCCTGCGCGTGCGCATTATCGATGGCCAGTTGCACCCTTTCGGCAATCAGGGCTCGGGCGTGCTGACCTCGGTCGCCGCCTCAGACGG
>JASLES010000509.1 GCA_030151005.1 Silvimonas sp. | reverse complement strand
TCCAGCTTGGTCACACACAGACCGGACACACCGTTGATCTGGATGGAGCGCTTGAGCGCTGCAGCATCAAACCAGCCACAACGACGCGGACGACCCGTGACAGAACCGAACTCGTTGCCGCGCTTGGCCAGACCGGCACCCACTTCATCAAACAGCTCGGTCGGGAACGGGCCAGAACCTACACGTGTGGTATAGGCCTTCACGATGCCCAGCACGTAATGCAGCATCTGCGGTGCCACGCCAGCGCCCGGTGCAGCCGCGCCAGCCACACAGTTGGAAGAGGTCACGTACGGATAAGTGCCGTGGTCCACATCCAGCAAGGTGCCTTGTGCGCCTTCAAACAACAGCGACTTGCCTTCCTTGTTCAGGTCGTACAAGGTGCGCGAAACATCGGACACCATCGGGCGAATACGCTCAACGAATGCCAGAGTCTGGTCATAAACGGTCTGGAAATCCAGCGCCGGGGCCTTGAAGTACTGGGTCAACAAGAAGTTGTAGTACTCCAGGTTTTCCTTGAGCTTGGCGGCAAAACGTTCCGGGTGGAACAGGTCTTGCACGCGGATAGCGCGGCGGGCCACCTTGTCTTCATAAGCCGGGCCGATACCACGACCGGTGGTGCCAATCTTGGCCTCGCCCTTGGCGGCTTCACGGGCTTGATCCAGCGCGACGTGGTACGGCAGGATCAGCGGGCAAGCTTCAGAAATGCGCAGACGGCTGGCAACATCAATGCCAGCGGCATCCAGCTCGTCGATTTCCTTGAGCAAGGCTTCTGGCGAAATCACAACGCCATTGCCAATAAAGCAATCCTTGCCCGGATGCAGAATGCCCGACGGAATCAGACGCAACACCGTCTTCTTGCCGCCAACCACGAGTGTGTGACCCGCATTGTGGCCACCCTGGAAACGGACAACGCCCTGGGCGTGATCGGTCAGCCAGTCGACGATCTTGCCCTTGCCCTCGTCACCCCATTGGGTACCGACCACGACTACGTTTCTGCTCATTCAGAACCTCGATTTAACCAGATAGAACAATCGTTTACATTCAGGCAGCCCGCTTTTTAGCAGACAACCCTGCGAAAAGCCCGCGTATCAGACAAGCGGATCAACTTGCCACTGGCCGCCCTTGAGCACCAGGCGGCGGTTGGCCGCCACTTCTTCGGGCTTGACGCCCAGATCAACAATCACGGTTTCACCAGCGTCGCGCAGACGGCGCACGGCAGCAATCAGTTCTGCGTCATCCCCGGCTGGTGCCAGAATGGCGGCTGCCGTTTCCGGGAACGGCAGACGGCTCAGTTCACGCATATCCAGACTAAAGCCAGTAGCCGGACGTGAGCGGCCAAACTTCTCGCCCACGCTGTCATAGCGACCACCGCGAGCGACGGCATTGGCAAAGCCATTGGCATATGCGGCAAAGACCAGACCGGTGTGGTAATCGCTGCTGCGTACCTCGGCCAGATCAAACCGCACTGCAATACCGCGCACCTTCAGGGCGGCAAACAGGGTTTCCAGCGCGGCCAGCGCAGCATTGACGCCCGCAAGTGGCGGCATGACGGCGCGTGCGCGCGCCAGCACGTCATAACCACCGTACAGCGATGGCAGTGCCTGCAGACCGGCGGCAATGGCGGGCTCTAGCCCGGCAGACAGTTCGCACAGGGTGGGCAGGTCTTTTTGTTGCAAGGCACTGAAGGTCTGGTCACGCAGATCGCCTTTCATGCCAGCAGCGTCCGCCAAGGCATGGAAGAGGCCAATATGACCGACATCGAGCCGGGCGTTTTTCAGGCCAGCCAGCGCCAGGCTTTCAAACATCAGTTCAATCACTTCAACATCAGCGGCAACATCGGCGCAGCCGTAAATTTCTGCGCCAATCTGCCGGGGTTCCCGCGTGGACAAAATGCCATCCGGCCGGGTGCTGACCACAGAGCCGGAGTAACACAGCCGTGCTACGCCCTGCCGGTTCAGGATATGGGCGTCGATCCGTGCCACTTGCGGCGTAATATCAGCACGCAGGCCCATCTGGCGGCCGGTCATTTCATCGACCAGCTTGAAGGTTTTCAGATCAAGCGCCGGATCATCATGCAAAAACAGGGATTCAACATATTCCACCAGCGGTGGCATGACGAGTTCATAGCCATAGCGGGAGAAGAGATCGAGCAGACCACGGCGCATTGCCTCAATCTGGCGAGCCTCGCGGGGCAGCACATCGGAAATGTATTCCGGCAGAATCCAGTTACGCATTTTCAAACCAGGAGTGTTGCGGATTCTCAAAAATCCGCATGACAGAAAATCCAGACAAATCAAGGCCCTGGCGCGCAGGACGCACCGGGGCCGTGATTTTCGTATCGTATTATCTCATGAATGCCGCCCTTCGCGGGCAAGAACTGCCACAAGAGCCTTCACGAGCAGATGTACAAGGTCAGACCGGGGGCACTCTGTGTGCATGCGGGGCCCGTGCAAGATGCCCTGACCCCGTAAACACAATCAAACACATCTGTCCTCCTGACTGGTGCAGACACCAACCAGGAGGCTTTGTGCTTATTTACCGGCCTTGCCAGTCGCCCCCGTGCCGGGGTTCTTCATGTACTTGAAGAAATCAGCACTGGGGTCAACCACCATCAGGTCAGACTTTTTGTTGAAGCTTTGCTTATAAGCTTCAAGGCTGCGATAGAACGAATAGAACTCAGGGTTCTTGCCATAAGCATCGGCGTAGATCGCGGCGGCCTTGGCATCGCCCTCGCCCTTAAGGGCTTGCGCTTGGCTGTAGGCATCGGCCAGCAATACTTCACGCTGGCGATCTGCATCTGCCTTGATTTGTTCAGCCTCAGCAGACCCTTCAGCACGCAACTGGTTAGCCACAGCCTTGCGCTCAGACTGCATGCGCTCGTACACCGAGTTCAGCGTGCTGTCTTCCAGCTCAACGCGCTTGATGCGCACATCGACCACACGCACACCAATCCGCGCGGCGTCAGCATCAGCTACTTGCTGAACCCGCGCCATGACGGCATCACGCTGGCCGGAGATCACATCTTGCACCGTGCGCTTGCCGAACTCGTCACGCAGCATGTTGTTGACGGTATTACGCAACCGGTCGCGCGCCTTGCTTTCATCCAGGCCCACCGCACGGTAATAGCGTTCTACATCCACAATCTGCCACTTGATATAGCTATCGACCTTGACGTTCATCTTTTCAATGGTCTGGATACGGGCAGGTTCGGCTTCATCAATACTCTGGATCCGGCTATCAAAGTAACGCACGTCTTGCAACAGTGGCACCTTGAAGAAAATGCCTGGTTCCTTGAGCACACGCTTGAACTCAGAGAACTGGAACACCACGGCGTACTGCCGCTGGTCCACAGTGAAGAGCGCCAGGCTCAACACAAAAAGCACAACCAATATGACCGCAAGGGTCGGGATAATTCGATTCATGACCACTCCCTGTTATCGTCCGTCGCGCCCGGCGCGGTCTGCCGGAACGGCAGGCGCAGCGGCCGGGGTGGCATCTGCGGTGGTGTCAGCCGGTGCTGCCGGCTTGGCCACATCCGCAGACGGAGCGGGATTGGTCGACTGGATCAGTTTGTCCAGCGGCAGATACAACAGATTGCCGCTGCCCTTCTGATCCACCAGCACCTTCGTGGTCTTCTGGAACATTTGTTCCATGGTATCCAGGTACATGCGTTCACGCGTTACTTGCGGGGCCTTGGCGTACTCGGTCGCGACCTGCTTGAAGCGCGATGCATCACCTTGGGCCTGCGAGACGACACGCTGACGATAGCCCTGCGCTTCTTCCATCAGGCGGGCTGCGGTACCGCTGGCCTTGGGCACCACGTCATTGGCATACGCCGTGCCTTCATTGACCAGGCGGGCACGATCCTGCCGTGCCTTCACTGCATCAGCAAAAGCGGTCTGCACCTGTTCCGGTGGTTGCACGTCAGAGATGTTGACACGCGCGATGGTAATGCCTGAGCCGTAACGGTCCAACAGATTCTGGATCAGGTCACGCGTGTCTTCCGCAATCTTGCCGCGACCTTCATTCAGCACGTAGTCCACCTTGTTCTGACCCACCACTTCGCGGATCGCGGTTTCAGCGGCCTGTTTGACCATATCCTTGCCATCACGATCCACAAAGCGGTTGTTGAAGGCAAAGTCTTGTGCGGACTTGAGGGTGTATTGCACCTCAAGTTGCACTTGCAGGATGTTCTGGTCGCCCGTCAGCATGATCGACTCATCACTGCCGTTGTCGCCGCGGCCACCCACTTCCAGACTACGGATTTCGGTTACGTTGATGATTTCACGCGTTTCAATCGGCCATGGGTAATGCCACTTCAGGCCAGATTTGTTGACGGTTTCGACGTACCGGCCAAAGCGCAGGATGAGCGCGTTTTCCCGCTCGTCAACCACGTAAAAGCCGGAAGCCAGCCACAACACGATAACAATGCCGATAATCGCAATGACGCCCGTGCTACCGCCCGGAATACCGCCGCGATTACCCGACTGTGATGGCGGCCGATTGCCGCCGCCAAAGAAACGGGCCAGCTTGTTGGTGAAGTTACGAATGATTTCGTCCAGATCGGGCGGGCCATCCTTGCGGCCACCACCCCACTGCGGATCGTTTTGACTCATGGGATCTTGTTATTCCTCGACGGGTTGACTCATTGCATCGACCAGCGCGCCCCGCAGCAAATCGAGCCCTTCCCCCTGCGCGGCGCTTACACGAACCGCACGGATTTTATCATACTCGTCATGCTCGACTGCCGGCGCAAGCCCTTTCAGGTCGATCTTGTTCCAGACCATCAACTGCTCAATGTGTTCCGCACCCACTTCATTTAAAACTTTGTTGACTTCTTCGACCTGCATGTCCCGCAGCGGGTGATTGACATCAACGACATGCAATAACAGATCAGCCTGGATGGTTTCTTCGAGCGTGGCACGAAATGCCGCCACCAGCGTGTGCGGCAACTGGCGAATAAAACCGACCGTGTCCGAAATGACCACGGAATGCTCCTGATCCAGAAACAATTTGCGTGACGTGGTGTCCAGCGTAGCGAACAG
>JASLES010000492.1 GCA_030151005.1 Silvimonas sp. | reverse complement strand
GGAACTCGGGCTACGCCCTCAAACACCCCTCCGCCGAAACCCCGCGCCTTGCTGCGATGCTCGGCACTGCCGGAGGGGAGGCACGTCAAAAGCAACGGCAACATCAAAAGCCAAAGCCAAAGCCAAAGCCAAAGCCAAAGCCAAAGCCAAAGCCAAAGCAAACCTCTCCAAGCCAACCTCACAAACCGCTTGCTTGCAAGAACGGTTCACCACACCCACCACTTCGTCATTCCCGCGGAAGCGGGAATCCAGTCCGCAGCCCAACGGGCTGCTTACCGTGGACGACCGCGACTGCTTTGAATTGCCTTGAGCAGCACGCATACATCGCAGCTGGATTCCGGCTCATGGCCGGAATGACGAGTCAGTGGAATACGTGTTGAATTGGCCGTTGCCGTTGCCGTTGCCGTTGCCGTTGCCGTTGCCGTTGCCGTTGCCGTTGCCGTTGCCGTTGCCGTTGCCGTTGCCGTTGCTGCTGCCGTTGAAGTTGGGGTTGGTGTTGCAGTTGGGGTTGTTTTTGACTTTCCTCCCCCGTAAAAGCCAAGCGCCGAAGAAGGGAGGGAGACCCCAGGCTCCCGACCGACTGAGGGAAGCCCGGAGGGCCGCCAGGCTGGGGTCGCCTTTCTTTGGTTCCTTTCTTTGGCGAAGCAAAGAAAGGAACGTGCTCCCGCCACCGCGGGTATCCAATGCTTTTCAAACCTGCGCCGTCAGGCGCTAACAACACCACAACGATATGAACCCGTTCCGCCACCCCGGATTCCCGCCTCCGGCTCCATCCGGGCTACGAAGTGGTTCTATTGGGCAAAGGCCTCCTGCGGCGGCCCGACTGGATTCCGGCGCAAGGGGGCCGCCGAGGACCGGAATGACGGGTCAGTGGAAAGGTCGCCCCTCATTCTTGCGAACCGAAGGGCCGTGACACAGCAGCAAAAAGCAAAAACCGTATGACCACCGCACCACCCGAGAAACGCCAATGACAAGCTACACAGAAGCCCAGGTTCTACCGCTTGCCCGCCCCACCCGGCCGTGGCCCGCCTGGCTGATCCCCACTTTTTTCCTCGCCCCAGCCATCCTCATGCTGGTGATCTTCTTGCTGTACCCGTTGCTCTCCAGTTTTCAGCTGTCATTGCTGAACTGGAACGGTCTGGGTACGCAGGGCAAGTTTGTCGGGCTGGATAACTGGCTGTATTTGCTGCAGGACCACATCTTCTGGTTGTCGCTGCGCAATAACAGCATGCTGGCGGTGTTTTCCGTCGTCATCCAGTTACCTATCGCTCTGGCTCTGGCGGTCTTGCTGGATAAAGCCGGCGGCTATTCGCGCGTGCTCAAGATCGTCTATTTTTTACCGCTGCTTATGTCCAGCGTGGCGCTGGGCGTGCTGGCCAAGAACCTGTATGACCCCAACTTCGGGCCCATCAACCTGATTTTGCAGGCACTACATCTGGATGCGTTTGCGCATGACTGGCTGGGTGATACGCACTATGCGCTGGGCTCCATCATCGCCGTGGTGTGCTGGCAAAACATTCCGTTTTACATGGTGCTGTTCATGGCCGGGCTGGCGTCTTTTCCGGACGAACTGCAAGAGGCCGCGCTGCTGGACGGCGCCAGCGAATGGACCATCTTCTGGCATATCAAACTGCCGCATCTGTACGGCACGCTGCGTACCGGCGCATTGCTGGCGATTATTGGTTCGCTGCGCTATTTCGATCTGATCTTTGTGATGTCCGGCGGCGGGCCGGAACATTCATCTGAATTGATGGCGACCTACATGTACCACACGGTGTTCGACTCGTTTCAGTTGGGCTACGGCAGCACCATTGCCTCGGCCATGTTTATTGTAGTGACGCTGGTGGCCAGCCTGGCGCTGCGTCTGACCCGCCGTTTCGAGCCGGAGGTCTGACATGCTGACCACCCCTGTTCTGCCACGCCGTGGGCTCTCCCCTGCCCGCATCGTGGTGCCAGCGCTGGGCCTGTTCTGGCTGGCCGTCACTCTGCTGCCGTTTCTGTTCATGGTGATGACCAGCTTCAAAACCCAGGAAGACAGCTTTGCCACCGCCATCTGGGCGCTGCCTTCGCACCTGGACCTGGTCAACTACAAAGCCGTGCTGCAGGGGGATTTTCTGATCTACCTGCGCAACAGCCTGTTTGTGATTGGCGTATCGATCGCACTGATTTTGCTGTTTGGCGCCATGGCCGCTTATGCGCTGGCACGGTTGCGCTTCAGGTTCAACCAGTCTTTGTTCGGGCTGATTGTGGCGGGCATGATCGTGCCACTGCATGTCACCCTGGTGCCGGTCTACCTGATGACCCGCCAGGCCGGGCTGTACGACACCATGTTTGCGCTGATCGGCCCTTATGTGGCGATGAGCCTGCCGGTCTCCATCTTCATTCTTACCGGTTTCATGAAGCAGATCCCGCGTGAACTGGAAGAAGCCGCGCAACTGGATGGCTGTGGCCCCATTGCCATTTTTACCCGCATCTTTTTGCCGCTGTGCGGGCCGGGGCTCTCTACCGTGGCCATCTACAACGGCATCAATTTGTGGAATGAATTCATCTTTGCCTATGTGCTGACCTCTACCCCCAATCACCGCACCCTGCCGCTGGCGGTGTGGGATTTTCAAAGTCAGTTTGCCTCCAACATCCCCGGCATGATGGCCGTGGTGACCCTGACCGCCCTACCCCTGATTGCTGCCTATGCTTTCGGGCAGGAGAAGATCGTAAAAGGGATGATGGCCGGGGCGTTGAAAGGCTAGGCACTACCCGTTTGCACTACAAATCCAGACAAAAACCAGGCCCCCAACCGGCCACAGGAAACATCATGACTGCCATTTATAAAGACCCATCCCAACCTGTCACCGCCCGCGTACAAGACCTGCTGGCGCGCATGACACCAGCAGAAAAAATCGCCCAGATGCATGCCTTCTGGCTGATCTTGTCTGCAGACGGCAAACACACCGTGCGCGCCGACAGTTTTACCGGCGCCAGCGACCAGGAATCCCTGCAAAAACGCTTGCAACTGGGTCTGGGGCAAATCACCCGGCCGCTGGGCAGTCACAAGGTTGATGCGCGCTCTGGCGTGCAGGCGTTCAACGCCCTGCAAAAAACCATGATGGAAGACACGCGCCTGGGCATTCCGGTGATGTCGCATGAGGAATGTCTGGTCGGCCTGATGGCCAGCGGCGCGACACTGTTCCCATCCGCGCTGGCGTTTGGCGCCACCTGGAACCCGGCGCTCATTGAACAGATGGCCGCCGCCATCGGGGACGAAGCACGCAGCATTGGCTGCCACCAAGGTCTGGCGCCCGTACTGGATGTCTCACGCGATGTGCGTTGGGGCCGCACCGAGGAGACCTTTGGCGAAGACCCATATCTGGTCGGCGTAATGGCAACGCGCTATGTGCGCGGCTTGCAGGGCGACAAGCGTGACCTGCTGGCCACACTCAAGCATTACGTGGGCCATTCTTTCAGCGAGGGTGCGCGCAACCACGCGCCGGTGCATCTGGGCTGGCGTGAACTCAATGATATTTTTCTGCTGCCCTTTGAAATGGCAGTCAAACAGGCCAACGCCGGTTCGGTCATGCCGGCCTATCACGATATTGATAACGAACCCTGCCATGCCTCGCGCCATTTGCTGACCGACGTATTGCGGGAGCAATGGGGTTTTGATGGACTGGTGGTGGCCGATTATGTCGGCGTGAGCTTGCTGTACCAGCATCATGGTGTCGCCGCAGATGAGGCCGAGGCCGCCGCGCTGTCTTTCAATGCAGGTCTGGATATTGAACTGCCTGGCGACGACTGCGCCACGCGCCTGGCCGATGCTTTGCAACGTGGTCTGATCACTGAAGCACGTATCGATGAGATTGTGGGGCGCGTGCTGACAGAGAAATTCCGCCTGGGGCTGTTTGAGAACCCCTATGTGGATGAAAACGCCATCCGCCTGCGCACGCCGCGTGCGCTAGAGCTGGCGCGGGAAGTCGCCCGCCAGTCTGTGGTCATCCTCGAGAACAACGGCACCTTGCCGCTGAACCCGGCCGCACAAACCAGGATTGCCGTGATTGGCCCGACTGCCGATGACAGCCTGGCCATGTTGGGCGGCTATAGTTTTCCGGTGCACCTGATCCTGAGCAAAGAAGAACAAGCCCAGGCCGAACCCAATGTCATCACGCCGCTGGCCGGTTTGCGTCAGGTCTTTGGCGCAGACAACGTCAGTTATGCCCAGGGTTGCGCCATTCTGGAAGAACGCAAATACGGCTCGCCCGTGTTCCCCGGCGATGTCGCCAACAGCACGGCACTGGCGCATGAATCCCCCGTCAGCCAGAACGCGGAGCACATCAGGGCTGCGGTTAAAGCTGCACAAAATGCGGACATCGCCGTTGTCTGTGTGGGTGATCTGGCCGGCTTGTTCCAGACCGGCACCGTGGGCGAAGGTTCAGATGCAGATTCACTCAACCTGCCTGGCGTACAGCAGCAACTGCTGCACGCGGTGGTTGAAACCGGTAAACCGGTGGTGGTGGTGCTCACGGGCGGCCGCCCGTACAACCTGCAAGGGCTGGAACACCGTGTCGCAGCCATGGTCATGGCGTTTACCGGCGGCGAGCAAGCCGGCATTGCGCTGGCCGAAGTTCTGGCCGGCGTGGTCGAACCCAGCGGGCGCATGACAATTTCTGTCCCGAAAAACGTCGGGGCCGTGCCGTATTACTACAATCACAAACTCAAAAGCGCCGGCACCCCGATCGCTTTTCACTTTGGCAGCGCCTACCCGTTTGGCTTTGGCCAGAGCTACACCACGTTTGCCTACGACAACCTGGCCGTCGCGGCCGACCAGATCGACATCAGCACGGGCGAAATCGCCCTCACTTTTGACATCACCAATACCGGCCAGCGTGCCGGCGTGGAAATCCCGCAAATCTATGTGCGCGACAAACTGGCCTCTGCCGTGCGCCCGGTCAAAGAACTCAAGGCCTTTGGCCGGATTGAGCTGGCGGCTGGCGAGCGCAAAACCATAGAAGTACGCATTCCGGTCGACATGCTCAACTTCACCGGCAGCAGCGGTCAGCGCATCGTGGAACCGGGAGAGTTTGACCTGCAGATTGGGGCCTCCAGTAGCGATATCCGCCTTGCAACCGCAGTGACCGTCACCGGCCAGACCCGCACGCTGGGGCAACGCTGGCGGATGGAGAGCCTGTGTCAGGCGCAGGGCTAAGGCAGCAACAAAAAAGCCACCTGCGGGTGGCTTTTTTGTTGCCTCTGCACGCTGACACCTAGCGCGCGTTTGCCATGTTCTTGCGCCGATGCTTGATGGCATACATTTCGCCATCGGCCAGACGCAGAGCCTGGTCTACCGACACAGAACCATCCACGGCCACAAAGCCGACGCTGGCGCCGGGGTAGTCCACCGTTCTGCCACCAATGCCGAACACACCGCTGGCCGCGCTGGAAAAACGCTCTGTCATGGCAATGGTGGCAATGTGTGCGTCACCCCGGTTAGCGGGGCCCGGGCCGACCACCACAAATTCATCTCCACCCAGGCGGCCCACCATATCTGTGCCGCGCGCCGCGCCACTGAGGCGGATGGCGACTTCACGCAGCAGATGGTCGCCCCCTTCGTGGCCGTGTTCATCGTTGATACCCTTGAAACTATCCAGATCCACCAGTCCCACCAGCACCGTGGTCTGTTCGCGCCGCGCTGCGGCCAGCAAACGGGATAACTCGTCACTGATGGCACGACGGTTGGGGATACCGGTCAGCGGGTCGGTCAGCGCAAAGAGCGCCAGGCGTTGGTTGGCGCTTTTAAGTTGTTCCAGCAAAGCTTCCCGCTCCATATGTTGGGCAATCAGTTTGGAGAACAGATTGATGGCACTGCGCGCACGGTCTGACAACGGCAATTGCCGTTTG
>JASLES010000394.1 GCA_030151005.1 Silvimonas sp. | reverse complement strand
TTCCGGCAGCGGAGTAAACCTGGGTTTGATGACCATGACCGATCAAGCCATTGAAGCTCGCCTGCAACCCATTGGGATCAGCAAAGTGGTTGATAGCGCGCCCATTGGACAGCGCAGCGGCAAAATCGTATTCGAAAGTGTCTGTATTTCCTGTCACGGCGCCGGTCTGATGGGGTCGCCCAAATTTGGCGATACCGCCGCCTGGGGCCCGCGTATTTCCAAGGGTTTTGAAACGCTGTGGACCCACGCCATCAAAGGCTTTAATGCCATGCCGGCGCGCGGTGGTTCGACCGATCTGACAGACGACGAAGTCAAACGTGCAGTGGCTTATATGGCAGACCAGGCCGGTGCCAAGTTTGAAGCACCCGCCCCTGCCGCCGCAGCCGGTGGCCCGGTTGATCCGGAAACCAAGGGCAAGGAAGTGTATGAAAGCACTTGCCAGGCCTGCCACGGTACCGGCGCAGCAGGCGCACCCAAGTTTGGCAACAAGGCAGACTGGTCTGCCAAGTTGCAGGGCAAGAAGCCTGAAGATGTTATCGAAAACGTACTCAAGAACGGCAATGGTGCCATGCCACCCAAAGGTGGCTACAGCGGTAGCGACGACGAGTTCCGGGCGGCTGCGCACTATATGATCAATCACGCCAAATAAGCATGATTTGCCGGCATTGATTTCGTTTAGTTAGTTAGACCAGACGGGCAGCCAATGCTGCCCGTTTTGTTTTTACCGCCGTTGGCGGATTGTTTTGGCATAACCAGCATAAGGAAGCAGCGGATGTCCGCCCATGTACAGATTCGCCCCGCCACCCCGGCCGATGTAAATGAAATTCTCGCCATGGTGAGTGAATTGGCCGAATTCGAGAAATTGACCCATTTGCTCGATATGAGTGCGGAACGTATGACCGCCGATTTGTTTGGCGATAAACCGCTGATTGAATGCCTGATTGCACAAGATGGCGACAATGTCCTGGCTTTTGCGCTCTATTTCCAGAGTTATTCCACTTTCCTGACCCGACGCAGCCTCTATCTGGAAGACCTTTACGTGCGCCCGCATGCACGCGGCATGGGGCTGGGTAAACGTATGTTGCTGCAGTTGGCCAAAATCGCCAAAGCACGCGGTTTTGGCCGCTTTGAATGGAGCGTGCTGGACTGGAACGTCAACGCCATTGGCTTTTATGAAGGGCTGGGCGCGACCGTGATGCCAGACTGGCGGATTTGCCGGGTGCATGGCGAAGCGCTGGATAAAATGGCCGCGCGCGAAGACTGAGCGACCCGCAATCAAAAAAGCCGGCATCACTGCCGGCTTTTTTTGATTTGTTTCCTGGCCCGTTTACACGCCGTATTTGTGAAACCATCCCAGCATGCGTTGCCAGGCATCCGTAGCTGCCGCTGCATTGTAGCTGGGACGATAATCGGCATTGAAACCATGCCCGGCTTCCGGGTAGACGTGCAGTTCAAACGGCTTGCCAGCCGCGTCCATGGCTGCCCGCATCTTGCCGATATTTTCCTGGGTAATACCCTGATCTTTGGCGCCATAAAACGCAATCACCGGCACCTTCATCTGCGCCACTAGTTCCAGCGGTGATTTGGGGGTATTGGGGGTGGACGGTTGTACAACCTGGCCATACCACACCGCAATGGCCTTCAGCCGCGGATTGTGTGCCGCGTAAAGCCAGGCCGCCCGGCCGCCCCAACAAAAACCGGTCAGGCCCAAGCGGTCTGGATCCCCGCCGTTGGCAACGGCATAGTTTACCGTGGCATCCAGGTCAGAAAGTACCTGCTCATCGGGCACCTGACTCACGATGTTCTTGAGCAGATCAGCCACTTCCGGATATTTGCGAGGATCGCCCTGGCGAAAATACAGCTCGGGGGCGATCGCCAGATAACCCAGTTTGGCAAGGCGTCGGCACACGTCCTGAATGTGCTCATGCACACCAAAGACTTCTTGCACCACGATCACCACTGGCAAAGGCCCCTGGCCCGTGGCCGGTCGCGCCCGATACGCCGGCATGTCACCGCCATCCACGGCGATGGTGATCGCGCCAGCAGTGAGACCCACGCTATCGGTCGTGATGGTCGATGCCGCAACCGGGCGCACAGCCAGGGCGAACCCGGATGCCAGCGTAGCGCCAAGGAACGTTCGTCTTGGGGGGTTAGAAGGTGCAGCAGGTATTTGATTGTCTTCAACTGACATGGATATTGCCCTCCAGCGCGATCAAAAACGGTAAACAAACCAGACTGCACCCACAGGTCTTAAAGCGCCGGCACTGCCTTGAGCGCGTCGACCAGCAAGTCCCAGAAATACGCCACGCTTTCAACTTCAACCCGTTCATCCGGCGAATGCGCGCCCCGCACGGTCGGGCCAAACGACACCATCTGCATGGCCGGGTATTTACCTGCAATCAGCCCACACTCCAGACCAGCGTGGATCACCTTGATCTCGGCAGCCTTACCATAACGTGCCTGGTAGGCATCCTGCACCAGCTTGAGCGCGGTGGAAGACAGATCGGGTGTCCAGCCTGGATAAGCCCCAGAGCGCTCGGATTGCGCGCCCGCCATACGGGCAATGGCTTCAATCCGGCGGGCGACTTCATCCTGACCTTCGTCCGTGAGCGAGCGCACCAGTAATAACGCAGAGAACCCGGCTTGGCCGACACGCACTACGCCCAGATTATTGGATGACTCCACCACGCCTGGTACGGCCTGACTCCAGCGGGATACCCCGTGCGGCAGCGCCATCAACAAATCGGTGACCTGACGGCTGGTTTGCACGGAGAGGCTTTGCGTCGCCTCTGCGCTCTCAACGCTCAGTTTGACGCCTTCATCCACCCGCGCCAGTTCGCGGCTCAGCCGTTGTTGCCAGCGGCGCACCACTGACTGGACACGATCACTACCCTCTTCAGCAACGGCAATGACCGCAAAGGCTTCCCGCGGCAAGGCATTACGCAAGGTGCCGCCTTCAAACGTCACCAGACGCGCGTGCGGCAGCGCCAGCAAGTCGTCCAGCACACGGGCCAGAAGGCGGTTGGCATTGCCACGCTCCAGGTGGATGTCGACACCAGAATGACCACCGCGCAGTCCTTTGACTGCCACGCGCAAGACTTGCATGCCGGCCGTAATGGGCTCGTACGCCAACGGGCGGCTAACGGCGACATCAACCCCGCCTGCGCAACCGACATACAACTCGCCCCAATCTTCGGTATCCAGATTAAGCAGCAACTGGCCCGCCAGCCAGCCCGATTGCAGACCGTGCACGCCGCTCATGCCGGCTTCTTCATCAACCGTCAGCAGCACTTCAATCGGGCCGTGTTCGATGTCTTTGCTTTCCAGCACGGCCAGCGCGGCAGCGACGCCAATGCCGTTATCCGCGCCGAGTGTCGTGCCCTCGGCGCGAACCCAACCCTCTTGCACACGCGGGCGGATCGGGTCGGTATAGAAATCATGCGTGGTATCGGCGTTTTTTTGCGTCACCATATCCAGGTGACCTTGCAAGACCACGGTCTGGCGGTCTTCCATGCCAGGCGTGGCGGGCTTTTTGATCAGCAGATTGCCAGTGGCGTCCACTTCGTACGCCAGGCCCTGGCCTTTGGCCCATTCCTGCAAATGAGCGCGCAAGGCGGCTTCATGCTTGGATGGACGGGGAAAACTGCACAGCGTCTGAAAGTGGCGCCACAACAGCGCCGGCTGCAATTGCGACAACGGCATCTTTACTATTCCCTAAATCAACTCAATCAAAAGCGGACAAACAGAAAACCGGGATGTTACCCGTGGCCGACGGTACTGGCAGTAAATATCCGCACACCCCGGCTCGCTCAGCGCCCGCCTGGCAGCGGCTGAACCCGCGGCAAATTGCGCAGCAACTGGCCACGGTTGGCGTCATCTGATGAAGACCCGCGGCCACTGTCATCCGTCGGATTGCCGTAAACAGCGCGCAGATTATTGGGCTGACAGAAGACCGGGTCGTAGGCTGGGTTATCCATATTGCAGTTGTCGCCTGCGGGCAACTGCGGATTGGGAGTGGGCTGGCCTTGCGCTGCGGATGGAGCGGGTGTTGGCGCAGCATTGTCGACTGGCGCAGGGGTGGGCGTAACCACCCGGCGTGGTGCTTCAATGGTGGTAACCGAGCCGGCCTCGTAGGGCAGGCGCTTTTGCTGGGCATGGCAAGGGGTCTGCCCGTAAGTCACCTTACCTTGTTCGTCCTGACATTTGTAGACATCCGCCCCGATGGCCATCTGGCCGGCGAGAAGGCCGGCAAGCAGTACGCAACCCGTTGATTTGCGCATAACATCCTCCTGAGGCAGTGCCCTGCACTGCTGTCGTGTTCTACCTACCGAATTCCTTTCTTGTGCAAGCACCCGGAGCCTTCATGAGTACCGTTCTGATTACTGGCGCAGGCCGAGGTATCGGCCTTGAATTTGCCACTCAATACTTGCAAGACAACTGGCGTGTGATTGTCACCGCGCGGGAAACCAGTCCGGCGCTCTCCAGCCTGCAGATCGCCTGGCCAGACCAGCTCAAAGTCATACAGCTTGATATCACCGATTGGCCTCGCGTCGCGGCGCTGGGGCAAGCCCTTGCTGATGAGCGGATCGACGTACTCATCAACAATGCCGGCTTCTACGGCGGCAACCGGCAAGACCTGGGCCATACGGATGTAGAAACCTGGCTGCAAACGCTGGCCATCGACACCATTGCTCCCATCAAGGTAGTCGAAGCCGTGCTGCCACGCCTGGCAACCCACGCAAAAATCGCCACCCTGACCAGCAAGATGGGCAGCATTGCAGACAATCACTCTGGCGCGGCCTATCACTATCGCAGTGCCAAAGCGGGGCTCAATGCCGCAGTGAAAAGCCTGGCGCTCGATCTGGGCCGCCGCCACACCGTGTTGTTGTTCCACCCAGGCTGGGTGCAGACAGACATGGGCGGCCCGGGCGCGCTGGTCACGCCAGAGGAATCCGTGGCCGGCATGCGCCGCGTCATCCATCAAGCCGGGCCGGAGGAATCTGGCCACTTTTACAATTTTGACGGTACGCCGCTACCCTGGTAGCCCATCCGTAAAGACCAAAAAAGCCGGATTGCGTTCCGGCTTTTTCATGGGTGCGGGTGGCCACCACGCGGGTTCAGTATTTGCGCGTCAGAATCCATTTGGCCAGTTGGGTGGCCTCCGCATCGGTGACCGGGTTGGGCGGCATGGGGACAGCGCCCCAGGTGCCACTACTGCCATTCTTGATTTTGCCCGCCAACAGTTGTTCTGCGCCCTTTTGCCCCTTGAATCTGGCCGCAACATCTTTCCAGGCAGGCCCCACAATTTTGTTATCCAGCCCATGACAGGCAAAGCAGTTTTTGCTCTTGGCCAGATCTTGCGGCTCAGCCGCCAGCGCCGGCGTGGACAACACCAGCAACAACAAAGCACTGCGCAGCAACATGAGGATTCCTTTTGCCCGGCATGGCGCGGGCGGTTCGCGTTAAAATGGGCGGCTGTACTGGCGCCCGCTAAATGGTTCAGACTAGAACAATGGCATGGTGTACGCCTTGACCAGCATCAGGCCCACCCTGCCCCTTTGCCCCCTCTTTCCGGATAGACCATGGATTATTTCCCGCTGTTTCTTGACCTTAACCAGCAAGAGGGCCTGATCGTCGGCGGGGGCGAAGTCGCCCTGCGCAAAGCGCGTTTGCTGCTGGGCGCCGGGGCCAGCGTGACGCTGATTGCGCCAGAATTGGTGACTGAACTGGCGCAATACGCCAGTGAGGGCAAGATTAACCACGTGGCCCGCGCTTTTGCTGAAGAAGACATCCAGCGGCAACGCGTGGTCATTGCCGCCACAGATGATGAAATCGTCAACCGGCGGGTTTTCGACGCCTGTGAAGCCCGTGGCATCCTGGTGAACGTGGTGGATGACCCGGCACGCTGCCGCTTTATTGTGCCGGCCATTATCGACCGCTCACCGCTGCAGATTGCCTTGTCTACCGGTGGCCAGGCCCCGGTGCTGGCCCGCCTGCTGCGCGCCCGCCTGGAGGCCATCTTGCCCCACGGTTACGGCGTACTGGCCAGATTGGCCGGCCAGTTGCGCGATGCGGTCAAACTGCGGTTTGGTGACGATGAACGCGCCCGCCGCCGCTTCTGGGAACAAGCGCTGGATGGTGTGGCCGCAGAACAGGCGCTGGCTGGCGATGAAGCCGGCGCGCTGGCCAGCCTGAATGCATCACTCGCAGCGGCCAGCGACGCCGAACTGACTCAGGGCGCGGTTTATCTGGTAGGCGCGGGCCCGGGCAACCCGGATCTGCTTACCTTCCGCGCCTTGCGACTGATGCAAAAAGCGGATGTGGTGCTGTACGACAACCTTGTATCACCTGCCATTGTGGAACTGGTGCGACGCGACGCAGAGCGCATTTATGTCGGCAAGAAGGCTGATAACCATGCGCTGCCGCAAGAAGAAATCAACCGACTGCTGGTGCGTCTGGCGCAGTCCGGCAAAACCGTTGTACGCCTTAAAGGGGGTGACCCGTTTATCTTTGGCCGGGGCGGTGAAGAGATCGAAGAACTGGCCGCGGCGCAAATCCCGTTTGAGGTGGTGCCAGGCATTACCTCCGCGTCTGGCGCATCCAGTTACGCTGGCATTCCGCTGACCCATCGGGACTACGCGCAGTCGGTCACCTTTGTCACCGGGCACCGCCGCGCGGGCGAAATTGAACTGGATTGGCCAAGACTGACCAACCCGACTGAAACCGTCGTGATTTATATGGGTGTGAAACAGGCGCGGCGCATTTGCGAACAACTGATCGCGCACGGCCGCATAGCAGATACCCCGGCGGCTATCGTGCAGCAGGCGACAACACCGCATCAGAAGACCTTGATTGGCACGCTGGCCACGTTGCCAGGCCTGATTGAGCAAGAAGGGGTGAAGCCGCCCGCTCTGATTATTGTGGGGGGCGTAGTGACGCTGGCGGAGAAACTGGCTTGGCGGAAAGTGTGAGGCGTGTAAGTCCAGACCTGTACGACACCACCACTCTTTCACGCACACCACCACTTCGTCATTCCGGCGAACGCCGGAATCCAGTACGCCCACCCCAGGTGGGCTTTTGCTGGCAAACCCTTTTCTGTGCCTGCGGCACATCTTGTTTACACCTGGATTCCCGCCTTCGCGGGAATGACGAGTCTGAGGTATGCCAGTACCCCTTCCCTCCTCACACCCAAACCCCTTTCCCTTCAGTCACTTTTCAAGCCTTCCTCCGTTTTCCACAGCAAAAATTTTCCACATCTCCCCACGCTTGAAATGGTCTTATTGGTGCCCATCTTTTGTGCAATAACGCACACTGATAGAGGGCCACTATGCGCTTCGACAAACTGACCACCAAGTTCCAGCAAGCCTTTGCCGATGCCCAGAGCATGGCGCTGGCTAACGACAATAGCTATATCGAGCCGCAGCATTTGCTGCTGGCTTTACTGAATGACCCCGAGTCCGGTACTGGCGCCTTGCTGGCCCGCGCCGGGGTGAACGTGCAGCCGCTGAAAACAGCGTTGCAAGACAGTATTGATCGCCTGCCCAAGGTAGAAGGCAACGGCGGCGAGATCACCGTGTCGCGTGATCTGGCTAACCTGTTGAACCTGACCGACAAAACCGCCAGCAAACGCGGCGATCAGTTCATCAGCAGCGATTCTTTGATCCTGGCGCTGAGTGATGACAAGAGCGACGCGGCCAAGCTGCTCAAGCAACACGGCGGCAACAAGAAAGCGATTGAAGCGGCTATTGATGCCGTGCGCGGCGGTTCGTCGGTAGATAACGCCGACGCCGAGCAAAACCGCGAAGCACTCAACAAATACACGCTTGATCTGACCGAGCGCGCTCGCCAGGGCAAGCTGGACCCGGTCATCGGCCGCGATGACGAAATCCGCCGCGCCATCCAGGTATTGCAACGCCGCACCAAGAACAA
>JASLES010000318.1 GCA_030151005.1 Silvimonas sp. | reverse complement strand
TCGAATCTGTGTTCGTTTGGGTTGAACGGGGGATGTTTCGGGGCAGATTCTGGCGAGCGCGGGGGACTCTGACTGTAACGAGGTGTTGCGGTTGTGGCGCAAATGACAAAGGGCACTGTGGTGGTCTTTGTCGTTTCATCTGCCCGATGGGTTAAGCAGTAGATCGGGTGATATGGGGAGGGAGTCTGTGGGGGGGGGTGATGTTTGCGGGCAGGGGGTACGGGCCGTGCCACTGCATCGTCATTCCGGCCTTGAGCCGGAGTCCAGTTTGGCCGCTGCAGGTGGCCTTTGCTGGCAGGTGCCACTAGTAATATTGTTGCCCGGTGTTAGTGCCTGCGGCACGGAGGTCTTGATACCGGCGGTGGCCGGAGCACGTCACTTTCTTTGCTTCGCCAAAGAAAGTGACCAAAGAAAGGCGACCCCAGCCGGGCGGCCCTCCGGGCTGCCCTCGGTTGGTCGGGAGCCTAGGGTCTCCCTCCACGCCCTCGGCGCTGGGCTTTTATGGGGGAGGAAAGTCAACGACAACCCCAACGGCAACACCAACGGCAACACCAACGGCAAAAGCTGCGTCAGCGCCATGTGCGCTCAAAACTCCCGAAACGCCTTGTGGCAGGCGGTGCAGCTTTCTTCCATGGCAGAGAACTGAGGGCGGATTTTGTCGGCGTCGCCGGTGGCAGCCACGTCTTTGAGGCGGGTGACGTTATCGCGCAGTTTGTCCTGGGCTGCGTGAAAGTCCTGCGGGTGCGACCAGATGGCGGCTTTGGCATCGGTCTTGCTGTGATCGTTCTGGTCTGGTGGCACAAAGTACGGCCACGGCTGGCTGGCCAGTTGCTGCAATTTGTCCGCATTGGCCGCAAAGGTTTTGCTATCCCGGGTTTTCGCACCCTTGAGCATGTCGCGCATGCTTTGGCTGGTGCGCAGCATTTCTTTGAATACCTGTTTGCGTTTATAGACCGGCGAGTTGGGGTCTTCGTGCGAGCAGGCGCCCAGCAGCAGGATCAGGGCCAGTGCACAAGGCAAAAGACGGGCAGGTTTGAACAGGTTCATGGGCGGGAGCCAGGGGTGATCAATGAGGTTGTCAGAAAGCGGCGCGGCGCTGACGCCACCAGCGGCGCCAAGGCCGTAATTGCCGGCGGGTCCAGCGGCGCCAGCGTGCCACAAAAAGATATCCGCGACGATAAAGCTGCACGGTACGCAGCACCGGGCGGCAGGCTCGTTCTACCAGTGCGACCGAGCCAAACTCCAGACTTTTGAGCGTGACATACAGCACGCTGGCCGCCAGCCACTGACCTTTGGCCAGCAGATAGACACAAATCAGTCGGGGCGGGTTGGTCAGAACGACCGGAATAATAAAACACAACATGGCTTGAAACGGGCTGCGCCGACGCAGCCATTGCATCACAGCCATACCCCAGCGGCGCCAGACGGGCCAGGCCAGCAGGATTTCGGCACCACGGCGTAAGTGCAGCCACAGCCAGCTTTGCAGGGCCAGGATGAGTGCGAACGGCAGCACCCACCAGCGACGTTGGCGGGGGCTCATCGGGCAAAGCAAAGGGTAGCTTGCATGCCTGCATATTAAACCGGGTCTGAAGCCGGGTCTGCCCCGGGCAGACTAAAAGAAAACGGCACGCTGGCAAGGCCAGGCACCGTTCCAGTGAGATAAAACCAAGGGGATTGCACTGGACTAACGCGAGAGCACACCCGCCCGATGACACACCGCACAAAAAAAGGGGAATGCACCTCACCGTGTGCACCGAAGCCGCTATCTGGCCGTTGTGACGACACGGCAAATATCTGCCATGCACAAATAAACGCTACGCCCGCGGAGTACACATGGATCTGGATGTCTCAGTTGAAACCGGAGAGCGTCGGCTCAATCAGTGGGTCGGTCTGATGGTATTGATGTTTTCAGTCATCCTGGCGATTGCCAAAATCAAGGACGACAATATCGTGCAGGCCATGCAGCTTTCCAAAATGCAGGCTGTGGATACCTGGAACCAGTATCAGGCCACCAAAGTGAAGCTTCATCTTCTTGCAAACACTGATCTGCTAATATCTGCCCTTTTGCCAAACCCCAAGGGGTCTGCGGCCCATGCGCAGCTTGCCGGAGAAGCCGCGCATTACAATGCCGAATTGCCGCAACTGAAGGCCAGCGCAGAAAGCCAGGATGCGGGCTACAACAAACTGAACTACCGTGATGACCAGTTTGATCTGGCTGATGCCCTTTTGGGTATTGCGATGGCGCTGGCAGGGATTACCGCGTTGACCCGTTTGCGCTGGATGTTGACAGTCAGTGTGAGTTTCGGGGCGTTGGGTACGTTGTTTGTACTGGCCGGTTTTAACGGCTGGCAGTTGCATCCGGACTGGATCGTCAACCTGTTGAGTTGATTAGCCAGTGCCGGCGTAACAGATAAAAAAGACCGGCTTATGCCAGGCCGGATCAAAACAAGGTCGAATAACAATGATGAATCTGAACCGCTTCCAGTACCTGCCGCGCCAGGTGGTAGAGACAGGCAATCGCTGGGACTGGGCGCTTCTGCCGCTGGTGCTCTCTGCGCTGGTGCTGCTGGGCTATGGCGCTTCGCAAATGGCTACGCCTTATCAGGTGGGTCAGCCGTTGCCCATTTCGCTGAATCCGGAATACTTGCCGTATTACCTGTTGCGCACCATTTTGCGCATGTTTATTGCCATGGGCGCATCGCTGGTATTTGCTTGCGTGTTCGCCGCCCTGGCGGCCAAGGTGCGGGCGGCAGAGAAAGTGCTGGTGCCCTTGCTGGACATCCTCCAGTCGATTCCGATCCTGGGTTTTCTGTCGATTACCGTCACCGGGTTTATCGCCTTGTTTCCGGGCAATTTGCTGGGTGTGGAATGCGCGGCCATTTTTGCGATTTTTACCTCGCAAGCCTGGAATATGGCGTTCAGCCTGTACCAGTCGCTCAAAACCGTGCCGACAGAACTGCAAGAGGCCGCCCGGGTGTTCCAGATGTCGGGCTGGCACCGCTTCTGGCGCCTTGAACTGCCGTTTGCTATGCCGGGCCTGTTGTGGAACATGATGATGTCCATGTCTGGCGGCTGGTTCTTTGTGGTGGCGTCGGAGGCGATCTCGGTCTCCAATCAGGACATCAAACTGCCGGGCATGGGGTCTTACATTGCCGAGGCAATCCAGGCCCAGAACCTGCATGCCATTGGCTGGGCCATTCTGGCCATGTTGATCGGCATTCTGCTGTACGACCAGTTGTTCTTCCGTCCGCTGCTGGCCTGGGCGGACAAGTTCCGCTTTGAAGAAAGCAGTGGCGCAACCGCGCAATCGTCCTGGCTGTTGACCTGGCTGCGTCGGACCGAGCGCATGCAGGGTTCGGTACGCTGGTTGCTGGCGCTGATTGATCGCAGCTTCAAGTATTTCCGCAAGAAGTACGACGGCACCTCCATCATGGCGCGCTCGTCGGCCTCCAACGCCACGGCCGAACGCGTGTTTGATGCCGTGATTGCCGCCCTGACGCTGTTTGCCATTTACCGCCTGGGTTACTTCATCTTGAGTGAAGTGGGGCTGGGTGAAGTAGGGCATGTGTTCTTGCTGGGTATCTACACGCTGATCCGTGTGATGGTGCTGATTGCGCTGGCGGCCGTGGTCTGGGTGCCGATCGGGGTGTGGATTGGCATGAACCCGCGCTGGGCAGATCGCCTGCAGGCGGTGGCGCAGTTTCTGGCGGCATTCCCGGCTAACCTGGTGTTCCCGCTGGCGGTGGTCATTATCGTCAAACTGCATTTGCATCCGGATATCTGGCTCTCGCCACTGATCATTCTGGGCACGCAGTGGTACATCCTGTTTAACGTGATTGCCGGGGCTTCGAGCATTCCGACCGAACTGCGCTACGCGGCACGTAATCTGGGTTTGTCAGGCTGGCTCAAGTGGAAACGCTACATGCTGCCCGCCGTCTTCCCCAGTTTTGTTACCGGGGCCATCACGGCCAGTGGTGGCTCCTGGAACGCCAGCATCGTGGCCGAATATGTGACCTGGGGTAATACCACGCTGGAAGCGCACGGTCTGGGCAGTTATATCGCCCATATGACGGCCGTGGGCGATTTCCCGCGGATTGCGCTGGGCATTGGCGTGATGTGTGTATTTGTGATGAGCCTGAACCACTTTCTGTGGCGCCGTCTGTACCGCATCGCCGAAGAACGCATGCATTTCTGAGTCTTTGCCGGACGCAGGAAATGAACAACAACATCGCTGCAAAACCCCACGCTGCAAGGGCGGCGTAGAGGAGAAAACAAATGGCAAATGCATTGATTGAACTCAAAGGTGTCGGCAAGTCCTTCCGCTCTGCCGACGGCTCGCAACGTGCTGTGCTCGAAGACGTGGATTTCACCCTGCATGAAGGTGAAATTGTGGCGCTGCTGGGACAGTCTGGCTCGGGCAAATCTACGCTGCTGCGCCTGATGGCGGGGCTGATTTCTGCCGACAAGGGCGACGTGCAATATCGCGGCCAGCCGGTGTACGGCCCGACACGGGGCGTGTCGATGGTGTTCCAGTCCTTTGCGCTGTTCCCGTGGCTGACGGTGCAACAGAACGTGGAACTGGGTCTGGAAGCGCGCGGTGTCGGGCAAGAAGAGCGTGAAAAGCGTGCGGAAGACGCCATTGAACTGATTGGGTTGTCGGGCTTTAACGGCGCCTTGCCGCGTGAATTGTCTGGCGGCATGCGTCAGCGCGTGGGTATCGCCCGCGCATTGGTGGTCGAGCCCGATATTCTCTTGATGGATGAAGCGTTCTCTGCGCTGGACGTGCTCACAGGCGAACAGCTGCGTGACGATATGCTGGAATTGTGGGAAAGCAAGCAGACCCCCATGAAGGGCATTCTGGTGGTGTCGCACAATATTGAAGAAGCCGTGCTGATGGCCGACCGCGTACTCATTTTTGCCAGCGATCCGGGCCGTGTGCGGGCTGAACTGCGTATCTCTTTGCCGCGTCCGCGTAATCCGGAAAGCGTGGAAGTGCGCAGCCTGATCGATGAGGTCTACGCCCTGATGACGGCCCGCGCCCGCGCTGGCCGTACCACGGAAGGCACCCACGAGCTGCCGCTGGCCTATCGCTTGCCGGAAGCCGATGTCAGCCGCATGGAAAGCTTGCTGGAACTCTTGTCCGAGCCACCGTTCAACGGTCGTGCCGACCTCCCGGCTCTCGGCGAAGAAACAGAACTCACCGACGACGAATTGCTGCCGTTGGCCGAAGCCTTGCAATTGCTGGGGCTGGCGCAAGTGGCGCACGGCGACATTGCCATCACGCCGCTGGGCCATCGCTATGTGCAGGCTGAAAACACCATGCGCCAGGAAATCTTTGGGCAGCAACTGCTGACCCATGTGCCGCTGGCGGCGCATATCCGCCACAGCCTGGAACAGACCGAATCGGGCGAGTTGCCGGAACAGGCGTTCCTCAAACTCCTGCGCGAATCGCTGGATCAGGAAGAAGCCGAACGCGTGCTGCAGGTGGCGATCGAGTGGGGCCGTTATGGCGAAGTGTACGAATACGGCTTCCACACCGGTCTGATTGCCTTGCCGGAACCGGACGACGACGAAGAAGAAAAAACCGAAACCCCGGCGGAGTCCTGATTGCAAAGACCGGATTACCCCGCAGACAGCCCGCGCCTGACCGAAAACACCCGGCAGGCCGTGGCTTCCCGTACGTCCTGGGTCAGCGCATGGGTCAACATCGTGTTGTCTGCTGGCCAGATTCTGATGGGCGTGTTTGCGCACTCACAGGGCTTGATTGCGGATGGTTTGCATTCGCTCTCTGATCTGATTGCCGACTTTGTTGTGCTGCTGGCCAACAAGCACAGCCACAAGGCGGCGGATGAAGACCATCAATATGGTCACGCCCGCTTTGAGAATGCGGCATCGCTGGCGCTGGGCGTGATCCTGTTGATTGTTGCGGCGGGCATGCTGTGGGGCGCGGTCGGCAAGATCCAGAACCACGAAAACATAGTGCGCGTGCATGCATCGGCACTGTGGGTAGCGGTGATTGCCATCGTCGCCAAAGAATCATTGTTCCGCTACATGCTGCGCGAGGCCAAACGCGTCAACTCGTCCATGTTGATTGCCAATGCCTGGCACGCGCGCTCAGATGCCGCCTCGTCCGTGGTGGTGTTGTTGGGTGTGGGCGGCAACCTGGCCGGGTTTCCGGTGCTGGACGCGCTGGCTGCGCTGATTGTGGCGTTTGTGGTGGGACGCATGGGCTGGTCTTTCAGTTGGGATGCCCTCAATGATCTGATGGACCGTGCATTGCCTGAAGAAGACATGCACAAAATCCAGGAAGCACTGCGCTCTACGCCTGGTGTGCTGGATGTCCATGATCTGCGCACCCGCAAAATGGGGGATATGGCGCTGGTGGATGCCCATCTGGAAGTCGCGCCGCGCATCAGCGTGAGCGAAGGCCACAATGTGGCGGTACGGGCGCGCAGTGCCGTGCTGGCGCATTTTCCGGTGCTGGATGTCCAGATTCAT
>JASLES010000293.1 GCA_030151005.1 Silvimonas sp. | reverse complement strand
CGATCTTGCGCGCGATCTTGCAACGCCGCGCGGATGAAGCGCAGCGGATGCTCAAGGCGCATATCGATGAGAGCAAGTCTGAGGTACGCAAGATTACGTTGCATATGTTGCATGCGGCGAGGAAGGGGGCCAGCGATGGCTTGTGATTGCATCACCTCGTTTTCGGGCGAAGGCCGGCATCCAGCGGCGTGGTTGGCCAGTGCCACGAGTCGTCATTTTTGCCACTGACTCGTCATTCCCGCGGAGGCGGGAATCTAGTCCGGCTGCCGCAGGGGGCCTTTGCTGGCAAGAACCAAAACGGTTGTTAGCGCCTTCGGCGCGGGTTTTAAAAGCATTTGATACCGGGGGTGCCCGGAACACCCTACTTTCTTTGCTTCGCCAAAGAAAGTAGGCAAAGAAAGGCGACCCCAGCCTTGCGGCCCTCCGGGCTGCCCTCGGTTGGTCGGGAGCCTAAGGTCTCCCTCCACGCCCTCGGCGCTGGGCTTTAACGGGGGAGAAAGTCAAAAGCAACAGCAACAGCAACAGCAACAGCAACAGCAACAGCAGGAGAAGTCTGGTGCACCTGCAAACAGACGGTTTGCGGGGTTGCAGTTGGGCCCCTTAAGGAGTGCCGAGCATCGCAGGGAAGTCCGGGGTTTCGGCGTAAGGGTGTTTGAGGGCTTTAGCCCGAGTTCCCTGGAGCCAGCCGGACTTCACGAGAAGCGCAGGGGACCCGCGAAGCGGGCGCTCCGCCGGGGTCGCCTTTTCTTTGGTTACTTTCTTTTGGCGAAGCAAAAGAAAGTGACGTGGGCCCGGCACACCGGGTTTGTAAAAGCTTTTACTTGCGCCGCAAGGCGCTAACAAAAACAGCACCACCAAAAAAGAACACCAGTACGACAACTCGATAACACCGCATTACCAGAAAGCAAAAAAGCAAAAGCAGGAAGGAAACAACCCGTTTCAACACTTTCGTCACTCGTTATCAGTTATCAGGAGATGCAGTCATGAACCGTCGTACCGCACTGAAACTTGTCACTGTTTGTACTCTCGCTGCCGCCAGCGGTTTTTCCGGTGGCGCGTTTGCCGCCGATACCATCAAGGTCGGCATCCTGCATTCGCTGTCGGGCACGATGGCGATTTCTGAATCCGCGCTGGAACAAACCGCGCTGATGACCATTGCCGAAATCAACGCCCAGGGTGGCGTGATGGGCAAGCAGCTGGAGCCTGTCGTGGTTGATCCGGCATCCAACTGGCCGCTGTTTGCTGAAAAAGCCCGCCAGCTTCTCTCCAAAGACAAAGTGGCCGTGGTGTTTGGCTGCTGGACTTCTGTCTCCCGCAAGTCGGTCTTGCCGGTGTTCCGTGAACTGAATGGCCTGTTGTTCTACCCGGTGCAGTACGAAGGTGAAGAACTGGAAAAGAACGTGTTCTACACCGGCGCTGCGCCTAACCAGCAAGCCATTCCGGCGGTGGATTACCTTCTCTCCAAAGACGGCGGTGAAGCCAAGCGCTTTGTGCTGCTGGGCACCGACTATGTGTACCCGCGCACCACCAACAAGATCCTGCGCGCTTACCTGCACTCCAAGGGCATTCAGGATGCCGACATCATGGAGGAGTACACCCCGTTTGGTTACTCCGACTACCAAACCATCATCGCCAAGATCAAAGACTTCTCTAGCCAGGGCAAGAAGACGGCTGTGGTCTCCACCATCAATGGCGACTCCAACGTGCCGTTCTACAAGGAACTGGGCAACGCTGGCCTGAAGGCGACCGATGTGCCGGTGGTGGCGTTCAGCGTGGGTGAAGAAGAACTGCGTGGCGTGGATACCAAGCCGCTGGTGGGTGAACTGGCTGCGTGGAATTACTTCATGTCGGTGAAGAACCCGGAAAACACCAAGTTCACCAAGATGTACCGCGATTGGGCCAAGAAGCAAAAGCTGCCTAATGCCGATACCGCCGTGACCAACGACCCGATGGAAGCCACGTACGTGGGTATCCATATGTGGAAGCAAGCGGTCGAGAAGGCCCACTCCACCGATGTGGACAAGGTGATTGCTGCCATGGGTGGCCAGACCTTCAAGGCCCCGAGCGGCTTCACGCTGGAAATGGACCCGAAAAACCATCACCTGCACAAGCCGGTGATGATTGGCGAAGTGAAGGCTAACGGTCAGTTCAACGTGGTGTGGAAGACCAAAGAACCGGTGAAGGCCCAGCCGTGGAGCCCGTTCATTGCCGGTAACGACAAGAAGAAAGACGAGCCGGAAGCGAATTGATCGGCCGTTGGCGTGAGGTGAAAGGGGTGAGGCGGGAGGGGTAAAACCGAACACCAATCCTCGCACCTCCACTGCCTCGTCATTCCCGCGGAGGCGGGAATCCAGTACGGCTACCGCAGGTAGCCCTGGCAACGGTGAATGACCAGATGCATCTGGCGATATTGCCGCTGGTCCGCGTCGCAGCTGGATTCCTGCTTTCGCAGGAATGACGAACTTGTGGTTTGCCTGAGATACAACGCTGTTCGATTGGCCTGAAAACACCGCAACACCGAACACGGGGATACCCCAATGAATACATGGATGCGTCATGTGCTGGCGCTGCTCCTGGGCTGTTTGATCATGTTGCCCGCCCAGGCCGCGCTGGATGCCAAAGTCGTCCGCCAGTTGGTGGATGACGACTCTGACCAGAAACTGGCCGCGATTGCCGCGCTGGTGCAGGTCGGCACGCCAGAAGCCGCGCGCGTACTGCAGGCGCTGAGCAATGATGCCCTCTATGCCACGGAGCAGCGCGTCTGGCTCAAGGCGGACGACAAGGTCTACGACGCCACCACCGGGGCCGAGATCACGCCCGCGCCGGAAGATGTGGACACCGTATCGATCAACAACCGCGTGCGCGGTGCGCTGGATTCCGCCCTCAGCGGTTTCAAGCTGACCGACCCCGATCCGGCCGCTCGCCTGGCTGCGGCGCAATCGCTACAAGGGGATGTCAGCGCGGTCATGATTCCGGCGCTGACTGCCGCAATCAAGAAAGAGACCGACAGCAAGGTCAAGCCGGTACTGGAACAACTGTTGGCGCAAGCCAACCTGAAAAACCCGGATGTGAAAGCCCGGCTGGCAGCGGTGGAAGACCTGAGCCACAGCAACTCGCCCAACGCTCGCGGCTTGCTGCTGACGCGGCTGGACCCGGCTAACGAGCCCGACGCCAAAGTGCGCGCGGCCGCGCAATCCTCTATTGCCGCCATTGATTCACGCCTTGCGTGGATCAGCGCGCTGGCGAACGTGTTCTCTGGTCTCTCGCTCGGCAGCATCTTGCTGCTGGCCGCACTGGGGCTGGCCATCACCTACGGCGTGATGGGCGTGATCAATATGGCCCACGGCGAACTCTTGATGGTGGGCGCGTACTCCGCTTATGTGGTGCAAGGCGTCTTCCGCGCGCATTTTCCCGGCGCGCAAGACTGGTATCTGGTGGCCGCTGTACCGGTGGCGTTCTGCGCCGCCGCAGCGGTCGGCATGCTCATGGAACGTACCGTGATCCGCTGGCTGTACGGCCGCCCACTGGAAACCCTGCTGGCCACCTGGGGGATCTCCCTCGTCCTGATCCAGGCCGCCCGTGCCTTGTTTGGCGCGCAGAACGTAGAGGTCTCCAACCCCTCCTGGATGTCTGGCGGTATTGAGTTGCTGCCTAGCCTGACGCTGCCGTGGAACCGTGTCGTGATCATTGGTTTTGCCTTGTCAGTACTGGTGTTGATGTGGGCCATCATGCAAAAAACCCGGCTGGGCCTGTTTGTGCGCGCCGTCACGCAAAACCGTGCCATGGCCGGTTGCGTGGGCGTGCCCACCCGACGCATTGATACCCTGGCATTTGGCCTTGGCGCGGGTATTGCCGGGCTGGGCGGCTTGGCGCTGTCGCAGATCGCCAACGTCGGGCCGGATATGGGCCAGGGCTATATCGTTGACTCGTTCCTGGTGGTGGTGCTGGGTGGCGTTGGCCAACTGGCCGGGGCCGTCTGGGCCGCGCTGGGGCTTGGGATTGCGACCAAATTGCTGGAAGGCTGGGCGGGGGCGGTCATCGCCAAGATTATTGTGCTGGCGATCATCATTGTGTTTATCCAGCGGCGGCCGCAGGGGTTGTTTGCCCTTAAGGGGCGGGTTGTAGATTGAAGCGATGGGGTTTTAGCGCCTTCGGCGCGGGGTTGAAAAGCATTTGATACCGGGGGTGCCCGGAGCACGTCACTTTCTTTGCTTCGCCAAAGAAAGTAACCAAAGAAAGGCGACCCTGGCTTGGCGGCCCTCCGGGCTTCCCTCAGTCAGTCGGGAGCCTAAGGTCTCCCTCCCTCCTTCGGCGCTGAGCCTTAAAGGGGGAAGGTCAAAAACAACGGCAACGGCAACGGCAACGGCAACGGCAACAGCAACAGCAACAGCAACAGCAACAGCAACAGCAGGAAAGGTTTGGGGAACCTCGCAAGCAGACGGTTTGCGGGGTTGCAGTTGGGTTTGACGTGAGGCCCTCCGGCAGTGCCGAGCATCGCAGTAAGGCGCGGGGTTTCGGCGGTAGGGGGAGGCCGCAGGCCGGACTCCCGAAGCCAGCCGCGCCTTGCGAGAAGCGCAGGGAACCCCGAAGGGGCGCTGTCGTAGGGTCGCCTTTTCTTTGGTTACCTTCTTTTGGCGAAGCAAAAGAAAGTGACGTGGGCCCGGCACCCCGGGTATGAAAACACCGCGCCGTCAGGCGCTAACAACACAGCTAACAACGCCACCACCAGGCAAAACCGAAAACGCATTTTGAAACAGGAACCAACCCCTATGCGTACTTCCTACACCGAACGCACTGCCCGGCTCCTTGGCCCCAAAGGCTGGACCGCGCTGGGCGTGTTCCTGGCCATCATGCTGGTTGCCATGCCGGTGCTACACCTGCTGGTGCCGCCAGGTAGCCCGTTGCATGTGTCCAATTACGCCATCACGCTCATGGGCAAGATCCTCTGTTACGCGCTGGTGGCGGTGGCCATGGATCTGATCTGGGGCTATGCGGGCATCCTCTCGCTGGGTCACGGCTTGTTCTTTGCTCTGGGTGGTTACGCCTTCGGCATGTACCTGATGCGGCAGATCGGGCTGGACGGCAATTATCACAGCCCCTTGCCGGATTTCATGGTGTTCCTGGACTGGAAAACCCTGCCCTGGTACTGGCAAGGTACAGATCACTTCATCTGGGCGGCGTTCCTCACGCTGGCGGTGCCGACCGTTATTGCCTTCATCTTTGGTTTCTTCGCGTTCCAGTCCCGCATCAAAGGGGTGTATTTCTCCATCATCACCCAAGCGCTGACCTACGCGGCCATGCTGCTGTTTTTCCGGAACGAGACCGGGTTTGGCGGTAACAACGGCTTTACGGATTTCAAACGCATCATGGGTTACTCGGTGACCGCGCCGGAAACCCGCGTGGTACTGCTGGGCCTGACTGCCCTGGCGTTGGCCGGCACGCTGGTGCTGGGGCGCTGGCTGGTGACATCCCGCTTTGGCCGCGTGCTGGCCGCCACCCGGGATGCAGAATCCCGCGTGATGTTCATCGGCTACAACCCGCTCTGGTACAAGCTGTTTATCTGGACGCTCTCGGCTGCGCTGTGTGGTGTGGCAGGCGCCTTGTATGTGCCACAGGTGGGCATCATCAACCCGTCTGAGATGTCGCCGGCCGCGTCGATTGAAATTGCCATCTGGGTGGCGGTGGGCGGGCGCGGTACGTTGATTGGTGCGGTGATTGGCGCCGTGGCGGTGAGTCTGGCCAAAAGCTGGTTTACGGTGTCTTTCCCGCAGTACTGGCTGTTCTTCCTGGGCTTTCTGTTCATTCTGGTCACGCTGTTTTTGCCGGAAGGGCTGGTGGGCTTGTACCACAAGCTGCGCGGCAAACAACACGCTGCAGAACCTGAACCTGCCTTCACCCCTGATCCCGAAACCGTGAGCGCGCCCAAAGCCGCGCTGCCCACGCCGCAACCGCACCTGACCGGAGAAAGCGCATGATCACCGTTGCAAGTGGCGAAGAATTGCAAACCCGCCCGCAATGGGCCGACCCCTCCGCCGGCCAGGCGCGCGCCGTACAGCCCGGTCAGGTGGATACCGCGCATGGCGTGATTCTGTATCTGGACGACATCACGGTCAGTTTTGACGGCTTCAAGGCGCTCAATAACCTGAGCCTGAATATTGATGTGGGCGAGTTGCGCTGCATTATCGGCCCCAATGGCGCGGGCAAAACCACCATGATGGATGTCATTACCGGCAAAACCCGGCCGGACAGTGGCAAGGCGTTTTTCGGTCAGACACTGGACCTCACCCGCCTGAAAGAACCGGAAATTGCCCACGCCGGTATCGGCCGCAAGTTCCAGAAACCCACGGTGTTTGAGAACCACACGGTGTTCGAGAACCTGGAGCTGGCTATGAAGACCGACAAGCGCGTCTTCAAAAGCCTGTTCTTCAAACTCGATAGCGAGGCCCACGGCCGGATTGACGCCGTGATGAAACAAATCCGCCTGGATGCTCATGCCAATCGGCTTGCCGGTTTGCTATCGCACGGCCAGAAGCAATGGCTGGAAATCGGCATGTTGCTGATGCAAGAACCCAAACTCTTGCTGCTGGATGAACCCGTCGCCGGCATGACCGATGACGAAACCATGCGTACTGCCGAGTTATTCCTCTCTTTGGCCGGGCAGCACTCGCTGGTGGTGGTCGAGCACGATATGGCGTTTGTGGAAAAACTGGGCGGCAAGGTCACGGTGCTGCATGAAGGTAGCGTGCTGGCGGAGGGCGACCTGGCCACTGTCCAGGCCGACCCGCGCGTGATCGAAGTCTATCTGGGCCGCTAAGACAACAAGGACAAGCCACCATGCTGCAAGTTGAAAACCTGAACCAGTATTACGGCGGCAGCCACATCCTGCGCGGCCTGTCTTTTACCGCTCAGCCCGGGCAAGTAACCACACTGCTGGGGCGCAACGGTGTGGGCAAGACCACGTTACTGAAAACCTTGATGGGCCTTGTACCGGCCAAAACGGGGAGCATCCACTTTGGTGGCGCGGATATCACCAAAATGGCTTCTTATGACCGGGTCAAAGCCGGCATTGGTTATGTGCCGCAAGGACGGGAGATTTTCAGCCGTCTCTCAGTCGAAGAAAACCTGCGCATGGGTCTGGCTACGCGCCCGGCCAGTTCGGCCATCCCGCCACGGATATTTGAGATGTTCCCGGTACTGCAACAGATGATGCGGCGACGTGGTGGGGATTTATCTGGCGGTCAGCAACAACAACTGGCGATTGGCCGGGCGTTGGCCATGGGGCCGAAGTTGTTGATTCTGGACGAGCCGACGGAAGGAATTCAGCCATCCATCATCAAGGATATTGAACGGGCAATCCGCGCATTGGCTGAGACGGGTGAGATGGCGATTCTGGTCGTGGAGCAATACTACGACTTTGCGCGTTCGCTGGCGGATCAATACCTGGTGATGGAGCGGGGGGAGATTATCCGGGCGGGGAAAGGGGCAGAGATGGATGCAGATGGGGTGAGGGAGTTGTTGTCTGTTTGACCGTTCCGGTCTGGAAGGAGGGCTGTAGCGGCAGCGGGCTTTGCCGGTGACGATGCGTGGTTTGTGGGGGGATTCGGAGTCTTGGCGACAATCCACCAGCCACGGTGATAAAACCTCAAATCCTGTTAGCGCCTGACGGCGCGGTCGTTTGCAACCCGGCGGTGGCCGGAGCTCGTTACTTTCTTTGCTTCGCCAAAGAAAGTAACCAAAGAAAGGCGACCCTGCGACAGCGCCCACTACGTGGGTTCCCTGCGCTTCTCGCGTGGCCCGGCAGGCTCGGGAACTCGCTGCGCTCAGACACCCCTCGCCGAAACCCCGGCCCCCGCTGCGATGCTCGGCGCTGCCGGAGGGGAGGTACGTCAAAAGCAACTTCAACATCAAAACCAACCCCAACCCGCAAACCGTCTGTTTGCAAGAACGGTATATCTCGCCCATCACCTCGTCATTCCCCTCGGCGGGCCCCCGCTGAGGCGGGAATCCAGTCCGCAGCCCAACGGGCTGCTTCTGGTGGATTGTCGCGAGCGTACTGAATTGCGCTGAGCGGCAGGCATACATCGCAGCTGGATTCCGGCGCAAGGGGGCCGCCGAGGACCGGAATGACGAGTCAGTGGAATGCGTGTTGAATCGGCCGTTGACGTTGACGTTGACGTTGACGTTGACGTTGCAGTTGCAGTTGCCGTTGCCGTTGCTTTTGACTTTCCTCCCCCATTAAAGCCAAGCGCCGAAGAAGGACGGGAGACCTTAGGCTCCCGACCGACTGAGGGAAGCCCGGAGGGCCGCCAGGCTGGGGTCGCCTTTCTTTGCCTACTTTCTTTGGCGAAGCAAAGAAAGTAGGGTGCTCCGGCCACCGCCGGTATCAAAACGCCTTTCAAACCCGCGCCGAAGGCGCTAACAACCAGGTTCTCGCCAGAGAACGGAGCCGTCTCGGCTCCCTGCTGGATTCCGGCTCAAGGGGGCCGCCGAGGGCCGGAATGACGAGTCATTGAAAGAGCGAGCAGCCTCGGCTGCAAATCCACCCTCCCCGCATGGCCAATGCGCCTCTCCCTCACCCATCACCAAACAACGCCTGCAACACCGCCAGCACCGCCGGCCCGGCAGTTTCCGTGCGCAAGATCCGTGGCCCCAGCACCACAGCCTCAAACCCTACCGCCCGCGCTGCATTTTCTTCGCCATCAGACAAACCACCTTCCGGCCCGACCAGTAACACCAGCTGCGTCTGCGGCGCAGGCAATGCCGCCAGCCGTGTCGCCGCGCCCGGTGCCAGTAACAACCGGGCGGCGTCTTTGGGCGCTGCGGCCAAAGCGTCCTCCAGCGTGGTCACCGGCAAAATCTGCGGAATCCGCGTCCGTCCACTTTGCTCGCACGCGGATTGCGCCACGCCTTGCCAGTGCGCCAGGCGCTTTTGCGC
>JASLES010000265.1 GCA_030151005.1 Silvimonas sp. | reverse complement strand
GGCGGGTTCCAGAGGAAAGAGTCAACGGCTCACATTGTTCATGCTAACACGGATGCCGGGCCATGCAATGTAAAGCCGTATTCCGGCAGGTTCAGCCGGCTTTGCGACGCAATACCAGCGCCACGAACCAGGCCAGCAAGCCGGCAACGCCACAGACCACGGCGGGCAGCCATTGTTCGGCAAACTGGTTCACTTGCGCGGTACCGGGGCGATCAGGCGGGTACATGACGGCAACAGCATCACCGATATGCAGCGCCGGCCACTGGCCGGTATGTAGAGGGACAAAATCGATGATCTGACCATCCGGTGTGCTAAATCGCACCAACGGTTTGCTCTTGGCATCCCCTTGCGGGCCAATCATGTTGACCACCTTTCCCTGCGCCGCTACGGTGCCGTCGCGGCGATCGTAAGCGCGGGACGCCAGAATAATGGCTGCCAGCGCAAACACCAGCGCGGCCAGCATAGCCACCAGCACGGGGACGCGCAAAGACCGGGACTGGCCGGTCTTGGCAGAGATGGGGGGCTTGCGCGTGGAAGCTGCTTTCATGAAAAACGGGCCTGTCCGGATTCGGGCCTGCCAGTCTACCAGAGCCTCAAGCGCGTGGTCCGGCGGCGTCGGCGGCCCGGTTCTGATAAAAGCGCTGCATGGCATGAGAAAGCCCGCAGCCGAGCATGGTGACAAGACCCATGTATAGCATGCTCAGATTGCGCATTTCACCCGGGTAGCAAAACAGCAAAAACAGGGGCACGTTGATCAAAAGCGCCAGCCACAAATACTGCCGGACGTAGCGAGGCAAGTGTGGCCAGCCAGCACGCACCACCAAAGCCACCAGCAGGATATTGATCAGATTAAAGCTCTTGGGAGTGACCAGACCGTACTGGAATTCAAACCCCTTCAAATGACCCAGGTAGCGGAAGTATTGCAGTTGTTCCCACAGGTGAAACTGCACCATATCGCCTGGATTCCCGGCGTAATGCGCTTTCACCAGGGAATACGTGATTCCGCTGAGCAGCACGACCAACCCCGCCCAGAGCGCCCCTTTGCGCCAGCCAAAGCGGTGGGCCAGCAACGGGTAAAGGGTGATGGAGAAAAAGAAAAAAGCTTCTTTGTTATAAGTCGCCACAGGTGCCAGCAGCACCAGCCAGAACGGCGCAAAACGCAGCGCCAGCCAGAATGCCAGCGCATAAAAGAACAGTTCGGTGAAATCGTAAAAGTTGCCGCCGACCGTGAGAAACATGGGAAAAACCAGCACAAAGACCATGGCAGCAATAGCAGACGCAAAACGGTCTGCCGTCAGCGCCACGCCAATGCGCCACAAGATGAGCGCCGCGCCAGCAAAGGCCAGAAAACCTAACAGGTACACGTAATAGAACGTGACCTGCGCGTCAGGCGACTGATTTACAGCCGCGATCACGGCAGAGTAATGCCGGGCCATATTGTCAAACTGCAGGATGTCCTGCAGCCGGGCCTGCCAGCTTGCGGGGGTGTGCGCCTGCAGCCACTGCGCCAGTTCCGGCAGCAAGCGGCGATAAATCCACGGCCGCTTGGCAGTGCCATCCAGCATTTCTTGCAGCAGACAGGGGGCGCTGGCATCTGTACCCACGCTGCAAAAACCCCATTTGGCAAAGAAAGCGCCATAGGCCGCAGCGCAACTGACAAAGAACACCGCCAGAAACGGGATCACCCCTAACAGCACCGTCACGCGGTCAAGCAGGGCCCGTCCCTGGCGGGTCGATGACTGTGGCGTCAGCACAGCCACGTCTTCAATCATGAGGCGCTCCTCATCGTCAGCACGCAAAGCGGCAAAAACAGGCTCACAGGAATGCCCCCAGCGCGACAATGATGGCTGCGACCACCGCCGTTTGCTGGCTCACGCGGTCACGCACGGCAAAGACAACCGGGTCATCCTGTACCAGGCCGCGATTGGCCATCAACCACAGACGGCACACCCAGAACATCAGCAGCGGGCACAGCGCCCACAAGACGCGCGGGGTTTTGTACAAGGGGCCAACATCCGGACTATTGATATACAGCGCCAACACCAACACGCTCAAGAGGCAACTGGAGACACCCATCGCCATCACCACAAACTGGTCGGCCACGAGATAATTGCGGCCAGAGACCTTGTCTCGCCCGGCTTCTTCCAGCGCCAGTAGCTCCGTATAACGTTTGACCAGCGCCAACCCCAGGAAGATAAACATGGAGAACGACAGCAGCCAGAATGAGGGCACCACCGCAATAGCCGCAGCACCCGCAATGATGCGGATAGTATAGAGCGCGGCCAGGAGCACCACGTCTACCGCCATCTTGCGTTTGAAGCTGAACGAATACGCACTGGTCAGCACCAGGTACACCAGCAACACGGCCAGCAATTGCGGCGAAATCACGGCAGCCAGCAAGAGCCCGGCCAGCAGCAGCACCGGTACGGCAACAAAACCCACGCCCAGGGGCAATTCGCCGGAGGCAAACGGGCGCTTGCGCTTGCGCGGATGCAAGCGATCCGATTCCAGATCCAGCAAATCATTGACCAGATAAATCGACGATGCACATAGGCCAAAGGCAATGAACGTTGCCACGCCAGCCCCGGCCGAAGCGAAATCGCCCAGCTTGTGGGAAACCAGCAGTGGAATGAACACCAGAATGTTCTTCAGCCACTGATGTACCCGGGCTGCACGTACAAAAGACTTCCACATACCACGCACTGGCACATCACTGGTCAACTCGGCCACCTGGCCTTGCGTGCGCATGAACCAGGCGCGGGCCGTGCTATCTGGCCGCACGCACCTGGCGACACCCGCTTCTTGCCAGATCGCTACGTCGTCCGCACTGTTGCCGATGTATTCAAAACTGCGCTGCCCTACCACCTGTTTGATGGCATCAAGCTTGCGCGAGCTAGACACATTTACGCCATTGCCCGAGGCCAGGACACCATCAAACACATTGAGATGTCTGGCCACTGCGTCGGCAATGCGCTCGTCTGAGGCCGTAGCCAGCCAGACCTCTACACCCGCCTTGCGC
>JASLES010000239.1 GCA_030151005.1 Silvimonas sp. | reverse complement strand
GTGTTGCCGCAACTGCGGCAACACGACCCGCACAAACGCCGACCAGCGCCCCAGCCCCAGCGAGCGCGCGGTTTCTTCCAGCGCCGGGTCCATCCCGCGCAAGGCGGCGGCTACCGGCAGATACACCAGTGGGTAATAACTGCTGCTCACCACCAGGAGCGCCCCCAGGTAATCCTGCAGGTTCTGGCTGATAGATACCCAGGCATAGCTACTCACAAACGGCGGAATGGCCAATGGCACCACCACCAGCACACGCCAGATGCGCCGGCCCGGCAGTTGTGTGCGCTCGACAAACCACGCCGTCAGCGTGCCGATGACCGCACAGACCAGCATGGCCCCGAGGGTGATGGTCAGTGTGTTAAACAACAGTTTGGCCACCAGCGGACGCAGCAAGATTTCCTGCGCATCCGCCAGGCTGAACTGGCTGGCATCGCGCAGCGTGAGCAGCAAGGGCACCAGAACGAGTACGGCGCCGATGGCCGCAAAGGCCACCAGCGCCGGTGGATAACGCCTGCCGGACATCAGAGCAGGCCGGCTTGGCGCATCAGTTTGGCGGCTTCAGCGTCGTCACCCTGTTTGTCTGGCGTCAGCGCCGGCGGTTGCAACTGGTCAAACGGCTTGAGCGATGCATCTGGCGCAACGCCGCCACGCAGCGGGTATTCAAACGCAATGTGGCTATGCGCAATCAGTTGTTGTGCACGGTCACTCACCAGATACGTGAGGAACTGTTGCGCGGCATCCTGGTTGCGCGAGTTCTTCAACACGGCAGCGCCAGACACGTTGACCAGTGCGCCGACATCGCCGCCACCAAAGTGGTGGATGGCGCTGCGGGTGGCTTTATCACCCAATGCCAGATGCAGGCGGGACCAGTAATAGTTGTTGATCACGCCAACGGCCACGCCGCCCCGATTCACGGCCGCCACCACGCCTTCTTCGTCATCAAAAATCTGGGCGTTGTCGCGCAGGCCTTCCAGCCATTTGAGCGTGGCTTCGCGACCCTTAAGCGCCAGTACGGCGCTCACCAGCGGCGGGAAATCCCCATCCGCCGGGGCGATCGCCACCTTGCCTTTCCAGGCCGGGCCAGCCAGATCCATCAAGGACGCGGGCAGTTGCTCCGGTTTGATCATGCCGGTGTTGTAGGCCAGCACGTTTTCACGCGCCATGACGCCCAGCCATTGGCCGGCCGGCGAGTTGTATTTAGCCGGCACAGTACCCAATGCGGCCGGGTTCACTTTGGCCAGCAGGTTCTTTTCTTCCAGCAACATCAGTTCTGGCGAGTTCTCCGTGAAGTAGACATCCGCCGGCGAGGCGGCACCCTCTTTCAACAGTTGCGCGGCCAGTTCCGGGCCTTCGCCATTGCGCACGCGCACGCTGACGCCAGATTCTTTTTCAAAGTCTTTCACCAGCAGATTGACCAGTTGCTCGTGCTGGGCGTTGTACAGCGTCAGGCTGGCGGCGCTGGCCAGCGGCGCGAGTACGGCCAGCGTCAGGGCGGCCAGGGTAAACGTCTTTTTAAACATGCGGATGTTCTCCGGATATCGTTGTTATCAAGTAGTGCATTTCAAGCGTTCAAGGGTGGACGCTCGTAGCCCGGATGGAGCGGAGCGGGAATCCGGGGTGGCGATGCAAAAAGGTTCTTGCCGATATTGCCACCCCGGATTCCCGGCCCCAAAAGGCCTCCATCCGGGCTACGTCTCCACGCTTTGTCCTTAACCAAACAGCGTCGCCCCAATGTAGGAGCCTGGCTGCGCCCCCGGCGGGCAGGCAAAAATACCGCTGCCGACGTGGGTGATGAACTGGTTCATGATGTCCAGTCTGGCCAGTTGCTGATTGATGGGAATAAAGCCTGTGCGCGGGTCTTGCTGGTAGCCAAAGAACAGCAAACCAGCATCAAACTCCACCTCTTGCCGCCAGGGCGGCCAGCGCTCGGCAGTGAAATTGGCGCCGTCGTTGTACGAGTAACCTCGTCGCAGAATCTGCATACCCTTATTGGCAGTGGCCGAGGCCAGGCGCATGTGCGCGTTGTCCGGCACGATGGGGTTGCCATCGCTGTCGGCCGCATCCAGATCTGCCGCATCAAACTCGTTTTGCTTGCCCAGCGGCGCGCCACTGTATTTGTGCCGGCCGACCACCTGCTCCTGAAAATCCAGTGGCGAACGGTCCCAATGCTCCAGCGCAATACGGATACGGCGCACCACCATATAGCTGCCATCCCGCATCCAGTCGCCTTCGCTGCCCACCCACACCAGTTTGTTGAGTGCGGCCTGGTCGTTCAGCGCCGGGTTGACTGTGCCGTCTTTGAACCCCATCAGATTACGCGGTGTGCCCTTGCTACCGTCGCCGGTAAAGCCGTTCTGCACCCACTTCATATCGGCCTTGCCATAGGCCAGCCGTGCCAGTTGGCGCACGGCATGAAACGCCACTTGCGGGTCGTCAGAACACGCCTGGATAGAGATATCCCCGCCGGTTTGATCGGCCACCAACTGGTCGCCATTAAAACGCGGCAAATCCACCAGCGCCTGCGGGCGACGGCTGGCGATGCCAAAGCGGTCCACGCCATTCTTGCTGAACAGTGTTGGGCCAAAGCCAAAGGTAATGGTCAGCCGCGCCGGGCTGATTTCCAGCACATCGGCAGAATCTGCCGGCGGTTCGGTGTCTTTGGCGCTATCGAGCGGGTACACCGGCTTGCCCTCTGACATGCGCGCGGCCGCAATGGTCCAGTGCTTGAGGATGTCGATCAGCTCGGCGCGTTTGTTGGTGGTGACATCAAACGCGGCAAAGCAGGTGTACCGCTGTTGCGGAGTAACAATACCGCCCTGGTTCTTGCCCCAGAATGGCTCTTTGTCTGCCGGCGCGGCGACGGGCGCGGCGGCAGCTTCTGCGGTGGGCGCCATTGCTGCAGCGCCAACCGACGCCGCCGCCACGGCCAAACCGCCTGCCGCGCCCAGAAAATTGCGGCGGGCCAGGCTGGCGGGTTGTTCTGGTCGATCCTTGTTGCTCATTGGGCCAGTACGATCGTGTTCACGTCGTCCTCCACGTAATAAAAGCCCTTGCCATTCGGGTGCATGACAATGCCAAACAAATCGCCGTTACCCGGTGGCACCTGGGCTTTGTCGGCATCAATCCATTGGGCGTACAGCTGTTTGCCGGAAACCGGATCAACCTCGACCACCTTGCCATTCAAACCATTGGTGACCAGCAAATGGCCTTCGGCCGTCATGACCATAGCCAGCGGGCGAGACAACAAACCGTCTTTGGTCACCGTGCGGCCGACACCGGCGCTGGTGGTGCGGGTGCTGGCGTCGCGGATTTCGCTGATGCGGTTGCCCAGCGCGTCAGAGGCATAGAGCTTGTCGCCCTCACCCAGCGCCAGCCCCGTGGGGCCAACGAGGAACACCGACTTGTCGGCCTGTTCGCCAAAGCCGCCAGCTACCACGGTTTCGCTGGTCACTTCCGGCACTTTGCCCTCGGTAATATCCAGGTTGATCCGCAAGATGGTGGATTGGTTGAACACCGGCGGTTCGCCATCCGGGCTGCCGACGCCAAAGCCGGCCATGCTCACGTATAGCGTGGCTTTGTCGCCCTCGTCTTTCACCGCCATATTGCCCCACGGGTCATTGATGTTGGCGTCCGCCAGCACCTTGGCCACCTTGCCTTGCGGGTTAAGCACAATCAGGCAACCCGCGCCCTTGGTACGCGTGGTGCCGTCGTTACTGGGTGTGCTGCCGACAATGATCCAGCCACTTTTGAGCATGGTCATCGCCGTGGACAACCCCACACCACCCGGGCAGCCCGGCAGTTCATGGGACAGATTGGCAATGGTGGTCAGTTTCTTGGTGGTCGGGTTGAAGTCGACAATCGTCGTGCCGGTGCCTTGCAGGTTAGCGGCATTGTTAAAGTTGTCGTACAGCACATCGCCCTGCTGGATCGAGCCGGCGGTGACTGGCGCAATGATCAGCGCATACGGGTTCTGGTCACCGTTGTCCGGCACGGTCGATGTTTGCAGCACATGTTTGTGGATGCCAGGCAGCAAACCGGGGGCGACGTCTTCTGCCAGAACGGGGCCAGCCAGCAAAGCACCGGCAACCAACGACAGCGGCAGCAACTTGAAAAGGGATAAAGCCATGTGTTCACCTGTTCAGTAGGTATCTGGCACACAGGCCAGACACCGCAATGCGTGATGTAAAAATCAGAATGTGATGTTGGTCCGCACACCCAGGATCAGCTCGTTGCCGATTTTCTGCGTGGTGTCATTGGGGTTGGGGATGCCGCCGCCCACGTTGGACACGTATTGCACATCTGCCTGGACTTGCCACCACGGGTTGACTTGCGACTGGTAGGTGGCTTCGACAAAGGTTTCGCCACTACGCACCGGGTACCAGGTACCGCTGAAGGCCGCGGTATCGCGATCCAGGCCTTGATCCCCACTCCCCACGCGGACATAACCCACGCCCAGGCCAGCGGTATCGTTATCACGACCTGGCAGTGGGTTTTTCAGGGAGACACCGCCGTTGAAGCTGAACGAGAGCTCATTGCGATCCCCAGGCGCACCCATGGCGCGGCCAAACACCGCCAGCCCTTGCGCGCTATCCGGATCACGCTCCCACACCAGTTGGTCTGCCACGGCATAAATGCTGTAGTTACCCTTGTGCTGTTGCGGGCTGCCGTTGCTGTTGGGGTCCGCCAGCGACAAACCATCCGTGCCGGTGCGTTGATCGTCAAAGCTGGCGGTGTGATACCACATGCCCAGCTTGTAGGTGCCGGGCAAACCACTGTGATGCGGCGGTTCATCCGGATTGTTGTTGGCGGTTTCCAGTTGCCCCAGCGACGGCTGGTTGACCGCGTACTGGACTTCCGCAATCCACAGCGTACCGCCATGCAGGCTGAAGCCGGTGCCATTGTGATTGCCGCCATTCACGGCAGTAGGGTCACCGGCAAAGGCACCGGCCAGCACGGTGATGGCATCCGTCGGGTGAGCACGCAACCGCACGCCCAGCGCGGACATCGGGTAGGCCGGGCCGCCGGAGGGCAAGTCGTAAGACGGTACCGCCGGCCAGCCCATCATGGTGTTCACAAACAGGCCGGAATACGTGCTGGTCATGAATTCCTGGTCAATACTCTGCTGACCGACCTTCACGTCATATTTGTTGTCGGCCAGCGACTGCTGGTACCACAACTCCCACAAACGCGTGCCCGAGTCAGACTCGATGCCGCTGGCCGTTTG
>JASLES010000234.1 GCA_030151005.1 Silvimonas sp. | reverse complement strand
CCGCCCGCCGTCTTGCTGGCCTGGCGTGAGCAACTGCGCGCGCGCGGCGGGTGTTTGATTGTGGATGAAGCATTTATGGACGCCTTGCCCGCCTCTGGCCTGGCCGCACACACCGCAGATGACGGCTTGATTGTGCTGCGTTCGGTCGGCAAGTTTTTTGGTCTGGCAGGTGCGCGCGTGGGCTTTGTGCTGGCCGCGCAACCGGTGCGCGATGCGCTGGGTTTGCTGCGTGGGCCGTGGAGCATCTCTGGCCCCGCCCGTGCCGTGGTCCGCGCCGCCTTGCTGGATACCGCCTGGCAAACAGCAACCCGCAGCACGCTGCTGCGGGACGGCGCACGCCTGACCACGTTACTAGCGCAAGCCGGTTTTGATGCTCGTGGCACGCCCTTGTTTGCCTGGGCGCGTCATCCCGCCGCAGAACAACTACAACACCAACTAGCCGAACAAGGCATCTGGGTGCGCCGCTTCACCCATGTCCCCAGCCTGCGTTTTGGCTTGCCGGCCGGCGGCTGGCAACGGCTGGCCAGCGCACTGGCCTCTCTTTCACCGCTTATCGATCATGGCCATGTCTAATCTGCCCCCACAACTTGATCCTGAACACTTCAGCTCGCCCGATCCTGTCACGCTTTTCCAGCGCGATCAGGCCACGCACGCACCCCGCATCCTGCTGTTGTATGGCTCCTTGCGTGATCGCTCTTACAGCCGTTTGCTGACTGAAGAAGCTGCCCGTCTGCTGACCGCGATGGGCGCGGAGGTCCGCACCTTCAACCCGGCGGGTTTGCCTTTGCCGGATGAAACCTCGGAACAACACGCCAAAGTACTGGAGCTGCGTGAACTGGCAGTCTGGTGTGAGGGCATGGTCTGGTGCTCGCCAGAACGCCACGGCGCATTATCTGGTGTGATGAAAGCGCAGATTGACTGGATTCCGCTGTTTGCGGGCGGCATCAAGCCGACTCAGGGCAAGACACTGGCGGTGATGGAAGTCTGTGGCGGCGTGCATTCATTCAACGCCGTGAACCAGATGCGCCAGCAAGGCCGCTGGATGCGCATGGTTGCCGTACCCAACCAGGTGTCGATCCCCGCTGCGTTCAACGAGTTTGATGAGGCCGGCCATCTGTTGCCGGGCGAGTATTACGACCGCCTGGTCGATGTCATGGAAGAACTGGTCAAGTTCACGCTGCTAACCCGCGGCGCATCGCCCTGGCTGACCGATCGCTACAGTGAGCGCAAAAAACGCGCAGCCAAAGCCAGAACAGCCTGAGACAACCCCATGAAAAAAATCCTGATCATTGGCATTGGTGCCGGCAACCCGGACTACATCACCATGCAGGCCGTCAAGGCACTCAACCAGGTGGATGTGTTTTTCATTCTGGACAAGGGCCCGGCCAAGGAAAAACTCACGCGCTTGCGCAAAGAGATTTGCGAGCAGTACATCACCGACCCCAACTACCGCGTTGTGGAGGCCACTTTACCGGAGCGTGATCGCAATCAGCCCGATTACGATCAGGCGGTGGGAGACCTGAACGACGCCAAACAGGCGCTGTTTGCCCAACTGATCCGCGATGAAGTGGCAGAAGACCAGTGCGGGGCTTTTCTGGTCTGGGGCGATCCATCGCTTTACGACAGTACCATCCGTATTCTGGACGGCATTCTGGCCACTGACGGACCGGTGTTCGAGTACGACGTCATTCCCGGCATTACCAGCGTGCAAGCGCTGACCGCACGCCACAAAGTACCGCTGAACCAGATTGGCCGGGCAGTCGAAATCACCACCGGCCGCCGCTTGCTGCGCGGCATGCCGGCGGGTGTGGATAGCGTGGTGGTCATGCTGGACAACAACAATGCCTGGCGCCAGTTGCCCGATGAAGACCTCTCTATCTACTGGGGTGCGTATATCGGCACGCCGGATGAAATCCTCATCAGCGGCAAACTGACCCAGGTGGGTGAAGAGATTGAGCGTGTGCGCACGGCCGCGCGTGAGGCCAATGGCTGGATCATGGACACCTATCTGCTCCGGCGCGAATCCTGAACGCCTCCTGGGCCCCCGACGCACCACGCCCGTGACTTTTCCGGTTTTGCTGCTACCTTGAATACAAGGAGATGGCATACCTCCTGGAACCGCCCTGCCGGGCTGATGATGCCTGCATTTGACTGATGAGCAGTCTGTGCAGGCATTTTTCATTCAAGCCGCGCAGCGCTGCCCCGGAGAGACACTGATGACTATGCTGTCCTTGTTTGCCGTTGGCATAGGCGCCGCCTTTGGTGCCTGGTTACGCTGGTTGCTCAGCAACCTGCTCAACCCGCTCTTGCCCACCCTGCCGCTGGGTACACTGGCGGCCAATCTGCTTGGCGGTTATCTGGTTGGCCTCGCCATCGCCGTGTTCGAAAACAATATCCATATCCCGGTCGAAACCCGCCTCTTTGTCATTACCGGCTTTATGGGCGGGCTGACGACGTTTTCCAGCTTCTCTGCCGAAGTGGTGTTACTCCTGAACCAGCGCCAGCTGGC
>JASLES010000232.1 GCA_030151005.1 Silvimonas sp. | reverse complement strand
GGTGGCGTCGATCCAGTGGCCGACGATGCCTTGCACGGCGTGGTAGCCAAAGGCTTTGAGCAGCGGGAACACGTTGGTGTAGAAGCTGCGATAGCCATCATCAAAAGTCAGCAAGATGGCTTTGGGTGGCAGCGGTTTCTTGCCGGCGCGGGCGTCCAGAATGTCATCCACGCTGATCACGTGGTAACCGTTCTCCCGCAGCCACTCAAAATGCTGCGCCAGCCGGCGCGTGCTGATGGCATAGGGGTCTGGCAGCACCCACACATCGTCACGCACTTCGTGGTAGCACAGCACTTCAAAGCTGTCGGCCGGCCAGGTGGCGGTGTCGGCACGCGCCGGCAGCACCATGACAAACGTCAGTAGGGCCAGGGTGGCAAGTTGGCGGAGAAAAGTGGTCACATTGGGCATGTTCAGAATTTCCAGTCCAGTGTGGTGCGAACGGCGTAATCGGTTTCCGGATTGCCGTCATACACAGCGCGGCCCACGCTGGCGCCTACGCGCCAGTCGTGCAACGCATCGATCTGGTAGTCGAGTTCGTAATCGGCAGCGGCAATCACCGCACTGCCATAGCTTTGTTGCCAGTTGTCACCCACGCTCAGCGTGAGCGTGTGGCTGACCTGGCGCTCGTACTGACGCCACTCTACCCAGCGGTTGATCATCGAGGCCGATGCGGCCACCTGGCTGGACGGGTTGAAATAACTGGCGTTGTCGGCAGAGAGCGAGTTGTGCATGCCGCCCACATCAAGGCGGGCATCCATCTGGTAATACGGTTGGCTGATGATGCGGCGCTGACCATAAACGCCCCAGTTCACCCGGTTGTTGTCGTCCGAGAAGCGGCCGTTGGCGGCAGAAACACCCGCTTCGGCCGATTCGTTCCAGCGGTAGCGAAAACCCAAGCTGTAAAAGTCGGTATGCACACCGTCGTTGAAGGCGCGCAGTGGGGTGTCATCGCCGTTGTGGGCGTAGCCGAAATCCAGATTCCAGAAGTCAGTCGGGTGATAGCTGACGGCCACGTGCCCGCCGACATCGCCGGCAGAGCCGTTGGCACCATCCACTTGCGCCTCGCCCGACCAGGTCGGCGCACGGTATTCCATGCCGGCACCGGCTTCGCGCTGCAACAGGTTTTCTACATTGTCACGGCTTTGCTGCCAGCCCGCATGGGCGTACGCACGCCAGTTCCAGTCGATAGGCTGGCTGTAAAAGCGCGTATCAAAGGTGATATCGGTGACGTCGCTGTTGTCGCTGCCGTTGTTCGACAAACCTTCTTTACCGCCGCCGCTGCGGCCAATGCGCAGCGTGGAGACCATTTCTGGCCGCATGTGATCCTGCCAGGCCTGCGCCATGCGCAGGGTGGCGTCGTCATCCGGCAGGGCTGTGCGGGCGCGGGCCAGATCGGCGGCGGCCGACTGGTAGTCCTGGGCATCCATATGCGCGTCAAACGTCGGCGGCAGCACCCAGACATAATCAGGCGAGGCGGTTTGCAAGCGGGTTAACAAGGTAATGGCACGACGGGGCCAGCCGCGCAGACGGTCTATCGATGCCTGTGCTGCCGTAATGTCTTCATTACCGGGCGCACGGTGATGCAAATCGTCTACCCGGCGCTGGGCATCTGCCAGTTGTTCGGTATAGGCGCGTACTTGTGCCGCCAGCAATTGCGCGGCCGGGTAATCCTGGTTTTCCAGGCGCAGCGCCGGATACGCGTTGTTGCGCCACTCCGGTGTATCCGCCACCAGTTGGTCGGCAGCGGCGATGGCTGCTTGCGGGTGTTCGGCTTCCAGTTGCGCGTAAACGTAGGTCACGTGCGCATCAAAATCCCCCGCTTTGGCGGCGAAGGCTTCATCCAGCAGGCGGATCGCCACCAGCGGCTGGCGCACGGCCAGAAACGCGCTGGCCGCGGGCACTTTCACCCACGGCGGGATCGGGGCGTGCTGAGCTTCAAGGCTTTGATAGAGCTTGACCGCGTCTTGCATGCGACGGCGGTTGACCAGGACTTCCAACAGATCATATTGCTGGGCAAAAAGGGCATCGTCGCCAGCGGCTTCAGGGCCACGCAATGCGGCGACGTGGGCTTCTGCGTTGGTAATGGCTTTGTCGGTCAGCGCCCAGCGGGTGGGCGAATCAGCGCGGCTGTTGTCGGCCTCCGCTTTACCCCAGCGGATTTCCCGCTGTACCGCAGCTGTTTTGGCCGCCGCCAGATCCGCCGGCTTGAGCGTCAAGGTTGTGGAAAGCGCCAGGTGCGGCGCGCCCATACGCAAGGTGGCGACAAAGCGCGATTCGGCCGCCGTGCGATTGCCTGGATCGAGCGTTTGCAGGTGATCGCACCAGTACAGCACTTGGGCGTAGTTGCCCAGCACGCTGTAGACGTGGATGAACATCTCCGAGAGCGCAATCTTGTCTTTGGGCTCCAGGAGGTCTTCATTGACCACTTTGAGCCGCGCCAACGCTTTTTCTGGTTGTTTGCGCTGCAGATCAAGCTGGGTCAGGGAAATCTGGACATCAAAGCGGGCTGGATCACGCCGGCCCAGAATCAGATAAAGCCGCTCTGCCGCATCGGCATGTTGCAGGTGTTTTTCGGCATCGGCCCAAGCGGCCAGAACATAGATGGGTGCGGTATCCGGGTCCAGCCCATCTGCGGCGGCTACCGCATCGGCATCACGCCCGGCCCAGACCGAGACGGCAATCAGATCATTGCGAAAGCGCACTTCAGCCGGGTGGGCCGCATGCAGCGCCAGCAAAGTGGTGGCAGCTTCATCCAGATGACTGTTACGGGCATCTTCTACGGCTTGTTTGTAGCGGGCTTCTTCATCTGCAGAAATCGGGGACTGCACAGCCGCATAGCTACTCGCGGAGAGCGTAAGTAACGCAAGGGACAACTCCAGCATTGAGCGCCGTGCAGTACGCCAGCTTGCCTCTGGCCAGAAAAATACAGCAGTCCGGACACCCATGGAGAAACCCTGATTCCTTTCAACATTTGTTAGAATGTAAGACTAAAAATCGACAGATTCCCACATGCAGAGCCCGGATTTTAATGAAAACATTCAACGCCATCAACATATTGAGTGACGTTCATCGGAAAAACAGACTGTTTTAGTCACGCGTTCATTTTGTAAGACAACTTCTTTAATGTTGCATACAAAAATGAAGTTTTTGCATTTTATGACAATATCCTGCTGACAGGCGACAAGCGGCCGGAAAATTCTGTTGTGAACATACGTAAGAAAGCGCCGAGTGGATGCAGGAAGCAGCCCTCACATGGCGCAGGAAAATTCAGGCAGGAAGAAAACGGGGTATTGCGGGGAAAACCGCCAGGCTGGCGCGCTTAGTCGCGGGCGCGCACAACCTGATTACGGCCATTGCGCTTGGCAATGTAGAGCGCCTCATCAGCGCGGGCGTAGGCACTTTCAAAGGGCGTGCCGATGTCGTTCCAGCTCACGCCAAAGCTGGCAGTGACATTGCGCTCGATAGGTGCGCCAAAAATATGGGCGGCCACAGCGGCACGCATGCGCTCGGCGATCTCCAGCGCATCATCCAGCGGGGTACCGGGCAGCATGACGGTGAACTCTTCACCACCCACCCGGCCAATCTCACCGGTTTCTGGCACCACCGCTTGCAGATGCGCCACCACGGTTTGCAACACGGTGTCGCCTGCGGGGTGGCCGTAGGTGTCGTTAATGCGCTTGAAGTGATCCAGGTCGAGCACGATCAGCGCCATATCACAGCGGGTGAGCAGGTCGTTGGAGAGCTCAATGACCGCGCCCCGGTTCAGTACGCCGGTCAGGGTATCGTGGCGGGCACGGTACTCCAGGCTCCGCGCAAGCGCTTGCAGGCGCTGGTTAAGCACCGTCATTTCGCGCTCTTGCCGGTCGCTGCGCCGGATCAACCGGCCAGTCTCCCGCAATAAGCGCTCGTAATGCCCGATCAACTCTCCCAGCGCCAGCCGGTAGATGCCGGCAGGGGCGTGGGCATCTTCAAATACGAGGCCCGCCTCCGCCAGCGCGGCGTGTTCCAGGTCAAACAGATCGGGATCAGTCACGGTGGTCAAGTTCAGACGCCAGACAGTGCGTGGTCGTGGAAGTCCAGCGCACCGAAGTCGTCACGCAGCTCCTGGCCAAACTCCAGAATGGTGTCGTCTTCTTCGTCGTGATACCAGTTCAGCGTGACCACATTACCCATCATGGCGGCCTGGTTGAAGGCATCAAACAGATTGAACAGCACTTTGGTGCTAGAGCTGTTGAAATAGGCCAGCGCCACGTTCACCACAATATGCTGGCCCTGGCAGCTGGCCAGCCAGGTGCGCACCTGGCTGATTACGTCGCCATAAAAAGCGGCGGCGTTTTCCGGGTAAGACTCGCCCTTAAGGCTCAGCACGTGCTGGCTGAAGCGGAAATCAACCTCTGGCGAGGTTGGTGTGGCGGCAATGTAGAGATCGTCCATTTTGTATTCCTGAAGTGCGGTTGACCGGCCCAGTAACAGCGGTCAGATAATTGCCTTGATGTAGAACATGACGCGGTCGGGCTCGCCCGGCATCGGTACAAATTCAAATTCCAGCGGTTCGCTGGCATCGCGCGCCATGGTCAGAAAACCCACGCCAGCGCCTTTGCTATCAACCGGCGATTCTGAGCGCAGCGCTTCTTTGTAGGCTTGCTTGATTTCTTCCAGCGTCATGGTACGCAAGGGTTCAATCTTCTGCCGCAAAGAGTCAGCCAGATCTTGTTTGATGGGGTTAGCGCACAACAGATAGTAGTGATCGTTGTCGATACCGATACACACGGAACCGTGGCGGACTTCGTGATTGTCCAGGTCTGGCGGGGTCAGCGCATCGTCCGAGTAATGGATGATGTTCTGCGCCATTTCCACAAACGAGGAAAACAGCTTGCGCCGCGTCGGGCCGGCCATACCGGAGACTTCAAGCCGCAATTTGAGTGCGTCGGCCATGGCGCCGACGATGTGCTGCGAGAAATAACCCACGTAATAAAAGATCACGTGGCGTTGCCGCGCTGCATCGCAGAAATCGCGGTATTGCTGGTAAATCATGGTGTGCTCCGACAACGGGGCCAGTTCAGGCTGGTTCATGGTTTTTTGATACGGATACATAGACAAGTCAGGTCATCGCGCCGGGTTTCTGCGGCCTGCCAGTTGGCAAATTCGGCCAGGATGGCGTCGGTGATATCGCTGGCGCGCTCGTGCCGATGCGTCAGCAACAAATCGCGCACGCGGCGCTTGCCAAAGGCAATGCTCTTCTTGCCGCCAATCTGGTCAATCAGTCCATCCGTGGTCACAAACAGCAGCGCGCCTTGCGGCAATTGCAGCGTGCGGTTGTGCCAGACGTAATCGTTGGCGCTATCAAGGTAACCGACGCCGACGCGGTCGCCATCGATCATTTCAATCTGTGGTGCATCCGGGTACAGCACGTAAAGCGCGGTGCGGGCGCCGGCAAAGGTCAGCGTTTGCGTGGCGTTGTCAAACCACATGAATGCTGCATCCAGCCCGTCGTTAGAACCAGTCTCGGTCGCGCGTTCCGTGGTCTGGCCCAGCATCTGCTTGATGCCGCGGCTCACCACGGCCAGCACGGCGGCCGGGTCACGCGGGTTATGGCGTTCTATGGCTTGCGACAGCATGGATGTAGAAATCAACGTCATGAACGCGCCCGGCACACCATGACCAGTACAGTCTGCCACGGCGGCAAACCAGCCATCTGCAAAGCGGGCAAAGTGATAGAAATCGCCGCCAACCACGTCACGCGGTTCCCAGATCAGGCTGGCGTCCGGCAACGTATCGGCCAGGACGGTGCGCGAGACTTGCAAGGTGGCACGCTGGATCACACTGGCGTAATCAATACTGTGCATGATCTGGCGATTGCGCTCGGCCTGCATGTCGGCCACCACGCGCATCAACTGCAAACCATGGCCCACGCCGGCAAACTGGCCGTCACGGGTCAGGATAAAACCGTCAGCCAGCGCTTTCTCGCCGTACTCTACGGCGCGAAAGGTCAGGCTTTCAATGCCCAGGGTGTCCTCAACAATCAACGGTTCCTTGTCCATGAAAGCAATACAGCTTTTCTTGCCGTACAGCTCACGGTGGAACGGCTTGGACATCTGGGACATAAAGATATTGCGGTTGATCAGGCCAATGGGCCGACCGTTTTCCAGCACCGGCAAGCTGACCAGCTCACGCTCGGCATTGAACACATCCAGCACAGACTGGTTGGTTTCTTCCGAGGTAATGGCAGTCATGGTCGCGCACAGATCCGCTGCCGATGGCTGGCGAAAACGTGGCAAAGAACCACGTGAAGCATTGAATTGTGCTTGCATCAGGTAACCCCTAGCGGGACGGGAATCACCCATTTTTATCAGGAGATTATTAAATACTGATTACGAACTGATTTCTGTAACCCCTTTCCTTACAAAAACAACACTGCAGCGCAACACGAAAAAGCATTGACTGCAAAAGCAACTTTTGCCGCCCGCAGCTAAAACCTGACCATATTCATCCTGCATATTTTTGACGGTTTCGTTGCGCAACCAGAAAGCTCAATCTGCCGGTACCGTGGTATGCCACTGCACCACGGTTTGCGCCAGCCAGGCAGGGTCGTCCAGCGGCAGATCATGGCCGGCGTGCGCGTGGATTTGTAATGGCCAGCTCGCCGCATACGCCAGTTGTGCAGAACAGTATGGATCCACCAGTTGATCGTGCGCGCTGGTGACCACCAGCGTGGGGCATTCCGGCCATAACGCGGGTGGAGAAAACCGTGCGGCGGCGTAAAGCTGGCGTAACAGATTGATAGCCGACACGGGGGCTTCTTGCTGCCAGGCCTGCCAGAATGGCAGTGCCGCAGCGCGCCGCTCTGGCAGATTGCTGGTCAGGGCCAGCAGCACACGTTCCCGCTGGGGCAAGGACGACCAGATGAGGCGCAACAAAGCCGGATAACGCTGCCAGCGCAAACGCCGCCAGAACGGCGCAATGCCAGAAAGACTGGTATTGACCAGCACCAGGCGCGCCACTTCATCCGGCAAATGCCCGGCCCAGTCCAGCGCCACCATCCCCCCCAGCGACAACGCCAGCAGGTTGACCGGCCCGTGCGCCAGTATGGGCGACAGTTGCCCCCTTAAATGCTCACGCTGCGCGGTGATGGAAGTGCCACTGGCTTGTTGCCACCAGCGCCCGTTACCCGGCAAGTCTGGCGTGTGCACCGGCACGCCACCCAGCGTGACCGAGAGCATCTGCGGAAAATCCCCCCAATGGCGCGCTTCCCGCCCCAAACCGCGCAGCAATACCCATGGCCGGTCAAGCCGGATCTGGCGCTCAGGTGCCATTGCGATACCACAGGTCCATGGCATCACGCCGGTGTTTGAGGCTGCGATGTTCGCCTTCCAGCCAGCGATCTCCGCTACACGCCAGCCGGGTCAGGAACTCCATAAATGCCAGATGGGTACGCATGACGCGCTGCTGGCGATGCGGCGCCAGCGGGTTAAACGCCCCCAGGCGCGACAGCAATTGCCGCGGATTTTTGCGCACCCAGGTCCAGGAGCCCATTTCCAGCGTCAGCGGCAAAAACAGTTGCCCCGGCTGGCGGTTGCGCATGCGCAAATACAGGTGATCCCACAGGTCACCGTGGGTCAGATACTGATGGCTTTGCGGCTCGAACACATAACGGTGATGCGGGTAGGCCTGATCGAACAGCGTTTTGAGCGTGTAGATTTCTCCTACGCTATCTATCGGCAATCGACTACCCGCCAGCGGAAACCAAATGCGATCCCGCATGCCAAACCCGGAGTGGCAGTCGAGCATGATCGCCTGATGCCGACCGGCGATTTCCTCTTCGACCACCTGGCACAGCGCCTGCGCTTCTGGCTGCATGGTTTCATCCGCACCGCCGCGATACCACGGCAGCCAGTTACCAATCCGGTGCCCGCCCAGTAACCAGGGCACGTGTTCGGTGGCATCCAGCGGGGCATTGCGCATCAGGTCGACTCCGGCCGGATTGGCGCGACGTCTTTGCAGCATGCCACCCGGATTGACCAGCGGCATGAAGACCAGCCGCACATGCTGCAATTGCTGTTCCAGCATGCGATCCCACTGCAAACGGTTAAGGATGTTGTGCAGAAAGGTCAGTACCACCTGCGTGCCCACGCGTTCCAGGCCGTGCACGCCGCCAAAGAACCCCACCAGCGGCGCACAGGGGTCATCCGACCCCAGCCCCAGCACAAAAAGCGGCAGGCAATAGGGTTCGACGTGGACTTGCGCCACGGTACGCACATCTAACCGGCCCTGGCCCGCCTTGATAAGGCGTTCCAGCTGGGCCAGTTCTGGCAGGAGGTCGTAGAGTTTATTCACGGTGGCATGAGAAGGACTGGGCACAGCATAGTTCGCCCCTCTGGCAACCGGCGTGACGGTTTTATGACAACGTCGTTGCACGGCCGCCCTGTCACCTGTTTTCCATGCAATCTGATACAAGGGGAACACACCATGGTTTCCGCCATCAACGCCGTTACCACTACCCTGCCCGCCGCCAGCGTCACCACAGTAGAAGAGACATCGACCGTGGCGCTCCAAGCGCAACTTGCCGCATTACAGCAACAACTAGCTACCGCGCAGCAAAGCGCAGATACCTTGCAAGGCGCGCAACAAGTCCAGCTGTTGCAAGCCCAGGTCGACGCCGTAGAGGCCCAGATCAGCACCATTGATGCCAACAATGCCGCAGCCCAAGCCGCGCAAGCGGCGCAAGCCAACGCGGCCAATCCGGTCACCGCTCAGGCCAATGAAACCACAACAGAAACGCTGACCAACACCGTGGCGACGGAACAGGCAGGCGTTACCCAGGCCACTACCCAGACTACGCAAACCACGCTCAATCAGCCGGTGAACAACACCACCCCGCCGGCCAACCCCGTGGAATTGCCGCTGGCCCCCACCGGCCCGCTGGGGACCGAGGTCAACACCATTGTTTAATGGTTCTGGCGATCAGTAAGCGGAAATTGCCTGTCGTTTGTATCAAAGCACCGCTCAACGGCACATTTTTGTATCTGGGGTGTATCTCTTGCTGACAGACAAAGTCACGAGGTCCAGGCTGACGGCAGAAAGGCGCCTGGCCTCGTTACGTCTATAGGCCGGGCACCTCTTTTTCACCCACATTCGAGAGGGACTGAACATGGTGACAGCAGTCAGCGCCGTATCGAGCACGTTGCCGTCCAGCAGCATCAGCGCAACCAGTGCTACTTCCGCCAGTGCCTTGCAGGCCGAACTGGCATCCCTGGAACAGCAACTGGCTACCGCAGAACAAAGCGGCAGCACCTCGACGCAAAGCACCCAGCAGGTTCAGGCTTTGCAGCAAGAAATCCAGGCTGTCCAGCAAGAAATTGACTCGCTGAACAGCAGCAGCCAGAGCAGCACGACCGGCGCTACGCAAACGGCCGCAAGTACCCAAAGCAGCACCCAGCTGCCGCTGGCCAGTAGTGGCAGCGTAGGTACGCAGGTCAACGCGCTGATCTGACGCGCCAACAGTCCGCAACGCCGAACTGCAGCTTTGCCCGGCTTGCCTTGACGGGTAGCCGGGTTGCTGTCCGCAAAGGCAAGCCTGATGGGGTTGGCTATACTGCACACGCCTTGCTTGTCAGACCAACCGCGCCCTGGCTGGCGCTTTGCGGAACGCCCTCCCCATGCCTATCGTTGTCTCTCGCCGCCAGTTACTCACTGGTGCGGCCGCGCTATTTGCATTTGCCCGTTTACCGGTACTGGCCGCTGCAACGGCTGGCAGCAGCGATGAATTCGCCCCCCGCTTTGCCGCTATCGAAGCCCGCCTTGGTGGCCGCCTGGGCGTTTTTGCGCTGGATACCGGCAACGGCAAACACATTGCCCACCGGGCGGATGAACGTTTTCCGATGTGCAGCACCTTCAAATTGGTGCTCGCAGCCTGCGTGCTCAGCCGCGTGGATGCTGGCGCAGAATCCCTCAATCGCCCGGTTCGCTATAGCAGTGCCGACCTTTTAAGCTACGCCCCGATCACCAAAGCCCACCTTGAAACCGGCATGACCGTGGCCGAGCTGTGCGCTGCAGCCCTGCAATACAGCGACAACACCGCCGCCAACCTGCTGCTGACCAGCATCGGCGGCCCGGCCAGGCTCACGGCCTGGTTGCGCACGCAGGGTGACAGCATCACCCGGCTGGATCGCAACGAACCAACGCTCAACACCGCGCTGCCCGGTGATGAGCGTGATACCACCACGCCTGAGGCCATGGTCAGCACCATGCGGCGTATTTTGCTGGAAGACAAAACCCTGAGTGCCGCCAGCCGGAGCCAGCTTGATTCCTGGCTGGCAGGCAACACCACCGGCAACGCCAAACTGCGCGCTGGTTTGCCGGCAGGCTGGGCAGTGGGTGATAAAACGGGCTCGGGCGACAACGGGGCGTCTAACGACATTGCCATTATTCGTCCGCCCCAACGACCAGCAATTCTGGTGAGTTCTTATTTTGTGGGGTCTGGTGCGTCTGGCGATGCCATTAACGGCGCGCATGCTGAGGTGGGGCGGATTGTGGGGACGGTGTTTGGTTGATACCGTTGGTTGATGTGGTTATTAGCGCCGTGCGGCGCGAGTTTGAAAAGCATTTTGATGCCCGGGTGCCAGGCCCACGTCACTTTCTTTGCTTCGCCACCTCGGCGGCCCCAAAGAAAGTAACGTGCTCCGGCCACCGCCGGTATCCAAAACCCCGCGCCAAAGGCGCTAATACCCGTAAAGAGCAGCCCCCATTCGACAGCCAAATCTGGCTGATATCAGTCACTTAGCGTATCATGCGCCGCTGATATCACGGTCCGCCTGGTCGGGCCGTTGTTTTTTAGCTGGCCGATTGCAGCAACACCCTGCGATGCGCCACAACCGACGCAGGAATCAACATGCCCATCAATCACTTCGACTTGCAGCGTCTGGCTGCGGTCCGCATCAAAGAAAACATCAAGAAAAAAGGCTCGCCCGATCGCTTTGGCAAGGATTCGTCCGGCCAGAAAGACAAGGACGCGCGACCTTCGCTGTTGAATGGCTTGCTCAAAAAGCACGCTGACGAACAGAAGTAACCAGTACCTCTCAAGCGGCCGTTCAGGCCGCTTTGTTTATGGCGGCGTCCATCAAGGTACGCGCCACCTGCGGCAAGACGGGCAACAGGGGGTTGCCTGGCGCATAGGTCTGGCTGCCGGCATAAGTACCCTCTATCAATAGCGCCAGCGCCGCACCCAATGCGGCGGCGTCTTGCGCCCCCGCCTCGTCTGCCAGTTGCGTCAACCGCGCCAGTAAACCCGCCTTGTTCTGCGCCACCATTTGCCGGGCAAAGTGTTCCCGGTCCGGGTATTCCACCGCAATGTTCACAAACGGGCAGCCCCGGTAGTTCTCTACCTGCGTACGGCGGGACAAATCATCAAACAGTTGCTCCAGTTGTTTGCGCGGCTGGCCTGGGTGTTGGTCCAGGCTGCCGTTGATATAGCGCCAGAACGTCTCATCCCGCCTGTCCAGATACTGCCGCAGCAAGTCATCTTTGGATTCAAACTGCCGGTACAGGCTCATCTTGTTGACGCCCGCTTTCTTGACGATGGCGTCCACGCCGCTGGTTCGTGAGCCTTCGAAATAAAACAGTTCTTCCGCCGCATCCAGAATCTGGTTGCGGGCGGCGACCCCGTCGGTGATTTTGCGGGCAGTAGTCATGATGTGGTGTTCCGGTATTTGCTGTTGACAATGTTACCGCTCGGTAACTAATATCACAACCAACATGTTACCGATCGGTAACAACAAGCAAAACACATATAGATCAACACCGGAGATGCACCATGCAAACCCTGTTGGCCTCCTGGTCAAAAAGCCGTTTCCATTACGGCTGGATCACCCTGGCCGTTGTCTTTCTGATCATGCTGATTACAGCCGGCACGCGGGCCACGCCCAGTGTGATGATGGTGCCGCTGGAGCATGACTTTGGCTGGAGCCGCGCCACGGTATCGGCGGCGCTTTCCATTAACCTGGCTTTGTTTGGGCTAATGGGCCCGTTTGCCGCAGCGGCCATGCAACGCTTTGGTGTGCGCCGCACCGTGATGAGCGCGCTGACGATTCTGGCTGTGGGCGTTGGGCTATCCAGCCTGATGAGCCAGACCTGGCACATGATCCTGATCTGGGGTTTGCTGGTGGGTGCCGCCACAGGGGCGACGTCCATGACCCTGGGCGCGACTGTGGTCAACCGCTGGTTCAAGGAGCGGCGTGGTTTTGCCATGGGTGTGCTGACTGCCAGCTCCGCCACCGGGCAGTTGTTGTTCCTGCCGCTGATGGCGGCCATTGTGGAACGCTTTGGCTGGCGCCCGATTGTGCTGCTGGTCGCTGGCGCAGCCGTGATCGCCATTCCGCTGGTGGCATTCTTGCTGCCAGAGCGCCCCGCCACCGTCGGCCTGCGCCCGTTTGGTGAATCCCCGGACGTACCACTGGATCACAGTGTGTCCCAGGCCAATCCGATCACGATTGCCTTTGCTGCTCTCAAAAAAGCCAGCGGCTCGCGCGATTTCTGGTTGTTGTTCCTGAGCTTCTTCATTTGCGGCGCCAGCACCAATGGCTATATCGGCACCCATTTCATTGCCATGTGCGGCGACTATGGTTTGTCTGAGGTGAAAGGTGCCAGCATTCTGGCCAGCATGGGCGTGCTTGATCTGATCGGCACCACGTTCTCTGGCTGGTTGTCAGACCGCTTCAACAACCGCGTGTTGCTGTTCTGGTATTACGGCCTGCGCGGCCTGGCGCTGATCTTTTTGCCGTGGGCGTTTGGCATCCAGTATTTCGGCCTGCCTATCTTTGCCTTCTTTTATGGGCTGGACTGGGTGGCCACGGTGCCCCCTACCGTGCGCCTGACGACCGACGTATTTGGTTCGCGGGATGCGCCCGTGGTGTTTGGCTGGATTGTCGCCGGCCACCAGTTGGGTGCGGCGTTTGCTGCGCTGGGCGCGGGCTTGCTGCGTAATAGTCTGGGCAGTTATACGGTGGCTACCATGATTTCTGGCGGGCTGTGCGTGGCAGGGGCGATTCTGGTATTGCGGATTCATCGCAAGCCGAAGTTGCAGGCGGCGATGGCTTGAAGCCCCTGGCCAACAAAAAAGCCCGTTATTAACGGGCTTTTTTGTTAACTCACTTCACCGAAATACCAGCATTCCGTGTGAAACGGTCTGCCTTCGTCATCGATATCAGTCCGGAGTATGCCTAGTTCGCCAAAGCCCTCCGGCAACTTCAAATTCCAGCGTCTACAAAGACTGGCATTCTCCAGTCGGGTTATTTCTCCGAAGCGGCCAATGCCTGGCTGGGTATGCAACTGCCAGTAACTCTCTGCTGTAAAGACTGTAACTTCGCTCGAAAACATATCTGGTAACACGACACAGCAAGTCACCCTCATAGCGTCCTGGGTTGCTGGTTTACTTGCTGCAATCAAAAAGGCAGCGTCGATCAGAGACTGAGCGCAAACAGCACGAACTTGTCTTGGGATTCGCCGACCCTGAACCAGAGAACAAGGCACCGGAATTTTTTGACTCCAGTACCCCCGGCTTTGCTCTTCGTGCCGGATTTCCGGAAAACGCCCCGACCATGATTGCGCCCAGCGAGCAAGAACTCGTAGATGCCGCGGCGTGCCACGTACCTTCTTGTTGCGAGTGACTAACTGCCGCATGTCCAGTGCTCGCCGGTTTAATCCTTCACCAAACCACCATCCACCACCAGGTTCTGCCCCGTCACCGCGCGCGACCACGGGGAGAGGAAGAACAGCACGGCATCGGCAAATTCATCCGGCGTGGTGACAGAGCGCAGCGGTGTCAGACCGGCGATGATGTCGAACACGGCTTCGGGGGTGGCGGCGCTGGCGTCCGTGGTACGCAGCAAGCCGCCAGAGAGCATGTTGACGGTAATGCCGTCCGGGCCCAGGTCGTTGGCGGCGGTACGCGTCAGCGACAGCAGCGCGG
>JASLES010000194.1 GCA_030151005.1 Silvimonas sp. | reverse complement strand
GCCGGGGAAAAAACGCACCAGCACAATGGTCAGCGCGCTGGAGGCCAGAAAAGTCTGAATGCCATACCAGGCCACCGCGATCAGGCCGCGAATTACCGCAGGGACATTCGCCCCCCACACGCCAAATGCCATCCGGCAAATGACCGGGTAGGGCACACCGGCTTGCTGGCTGGGCTTGGCCACCCAGTTGGCAAACAGGTTGACCAGACAGATCCCCGCCAGCAGCGATACCAGTACCTGCCAGCTGGACAGCCCCAGCGCAAACAAGCTGCCGGCAAAGACGTAACCGCCTACGCTGTGAACGTCGGACATCCAGAATGCAAAGATGTTGTACCAGTTCCAGTCCTGCTTTTTCAGCGGTCCCAGATCTTCGTTATAAAGCCGGCTGCTGTAGCCGGCGGGTGTTTGCTCAGACATTGAATGACTCCTGACCTGTTGATGCCGCATGGGGCCGGGCCGCATGCAACGCATTTTGTATACAATCAGATGCATCGACCCTTGTACTGCGTCATTCGAACCTGGTTGGGTCTGCAGGAGTAGTTGAGCAAGAAGCGTTCCAGGGTGACATATATGCGTCATATAAACCGCATGTTGGCGATGGGTAGCGCTGTGGTGCTACGATGGCTGTTATTCAAGTTGAATCAATTTTGTATACAATCATAAGAAAAAACGAATACAAAATTGATTCAAACTGGTGCGGCCTGCACCAGAAACTGGCACCAACAAGGGTAAAAACATGTCTGGCAGAACACGCGACGAAGCCATTTACGAGAACCTGCATACCGCCATTTTTGAAGTGCAATTGCCGCCCGGTACGCGCTTGCCGGAAGACGATCTGGCCGAGACCTTTGGTGTGTCCCGCACCGGCATCCGCAAGGTGTTGCAACGGCTGGCCCACGAACGGCTGGTGGAGATTGTCCCCAACAAGGGCGCATCGGTTGCCCAGCCCTCCGTCAAAGAGGCGGGGGAGGTCTTCGCCGCCCGCCGCATGATTGAATGCGCGGCCTTGCCACAGGTGATTGCCCACGCCCGTGCCGCGCAAATCAAAGCGCTGGGCGAGATCATGGAAAAAGAAGACGCCGCACAACTGGCCGGTGACCGGCAGGCAGCGATCAGGCTCTCGGGTGAATTCCACCTGGCGCTGATCCGCATTGCAGATAACGACACGTTGTCCCACTTTTTGCGGGAATTGGTTGCCCGTTCGTCGCTGATCATTGCTACTTATGGCGCGCCGATTGCCGTTTCTTGCCGTCACAGTGAACACGAACAGATTCTGGATTTGATCGGCCAGCGAGACGTTGCCGCTGCCGTGCAGTGGATGGACCAGCATTTGCTGGAAGTAGAACGCAGTTGTTCCTTTGCCAGTGCCGATGCAGAACCGGACTTGAAGGCCATTCTGGGGAGTATCGCCAAACGCCGTGGCACAGGTCTTGCATGAGGGATTCCACAAAAAGCTTCTGACTTCGTTGCGCGAACTTGCCGTACCGACTTGTACTGGCTGCGTTCACACGCCTTGTCAGAACCGCTTCGCTGCTTTTTGTGAAATCCCTTCGAAACGGCATTGTGCTCACAGGACACCCCCATGCGTATCCGCATCATCAACGCCAATACCTCCGCCGCCATGACCGACAAAATGGGCGTAGCTGCGCTCAATGCCGCCCGGCCGGGGACCGAGATCATTGCGGTGAACCCGGCCAGTGGCCCGCTGACCATTGAAAGCCACTTTGATGAAACGGTAGCGGCCGTCGGCGTGTGCGAGGAAATCCGCGCGGGGGAAGTGGCGGGCACTGATGCTTATGTGATCGCTTGTTTTGGTGATCCTGGCCTCTATGCTGCGCGCGAGTTAACCAACGCGCCGGTGATTGGTATTGCCGAGGCCGCGTTTCATGTGGCCAGCCTGATTGCCACCCGGTTCTCGGTCGTTACCACGCTGGGGCGCACTGGCATCATGGCTGAGCGCTTGTTGCATGAGTACGGCATGGGTATTCGCTGCCGCAAAGTGCGCGCGGCGGAAATCCCCGTGCTCGCGCTGGAGCATCAAGCCGATGAAGCTTTCCGCTTGATTGAGGCCGAATGTATCCGCGCGCGGGATGAAGACAATATCGGCGCCATTGTGCTGGGTTGTGGCGGCATGGCCGACCTGGCCGGGCGTTTGTCTGCCAGCATGGGTATGCCCGTGGTAGAAGGCGTAGCCGCAGCGGTGGCGCTGGCGGAATCACTGGTTACACTGAAACTGCAAACCAGCAAATTTGGCGATCTGGCCGCGCCGCCTGCCAAGCCGTTTACCGGCGAATTTGCCCGATATTCCCGCTGATCGACCCGGACTGATTCATGACGCAAGCGTACCCGCGTGACCTGATCGGCTATGGCCGCAATCCACCGCAAGCCAACTGGCCCGGCAAGGCAAAAATCGCCGTGCAGTTTGTGCTCAATTACGAGGAAGGCGGCGAGAACTGTGTGCTGCATGGAGACAAGGGATCCGAGCAGTTCTTGAGCGAACTGTTCAACCCGCCCGCTTTTGCGGCGCGACATTTGTCCATGGAATCCGTCTACGAATACGGCTCGCGCGCTGGCGTGTGGCGCATCCTGAACGAATTTGAAAAACGCGGCCTGCCGTTGACGGTGTTTGGGGTGTCAATGGCGCTGGAGCGTAACCCGGACGTCACCCAGGCCTTTGTCGAACTCGGGCACGAAATTGCCTGTCATGGCTGGCGCTGGATTCACTATCAGGACATGCCGGAAAACGAAGAGCGCGAGCATCTACATAAAGGCATGGAGATCATCCAGCGTCTGACCGGTGAGCGCGCGCTGGGCTGGTATACCGGCCGTGACAGCCCCAACACCCGGCGGCTGGTGGCGGACTATGGCGGTTTTTTGTATGACTCCGACTATTACGGGGACGACCTGCCGTTCTGGACGACGGTGACCAAAACGAATGGCGAGCAAACGCCCCATTTGATTGTCCCGTACACACTGGACACCAATGACATGCGGTTTTCCCTGCCGCAAGGGTTCTCACAGGGCGATGACTTCTTTACCTATCTGCGCGATGCGTTTGACGTGCTCTACGCGGAAGGCGAGGACTGCCCGAAGATGCTGAGCATCGGCATGCATTGCCGCCTGCTGGGACGACCGGGGCGTATGCGCTCGTTACAGCGGTTTCTGGATCATATTGAGCAGCATGATCGGGTTTGGGTTTGTCGCCGGGTGGATGTGGCGCTGCATTGGCGGGAGGTGCATCCGGTTGGTGGGTGATTCGGGAGGTGGCGGTGGTTTGCCAGGGGCAGCGGGTTTGTTAGCGCCTTCGGCGCGGTGTTTGCAACCCGGCGGTGGCCGGACCACCTTACTTTCTTTGCTTCGCCACCTCGGCGGCCCCAAAGAAAGTAAGCAAAGAAAGGCGACCCCTACGACAGTGCCCTTCGGGTCCCTTGCGCTTCTCGCAGTGCCCGGCTGGCTCCAGGGAACTCGGGCTGCGCCCTCAAACACCCTTACGCCGAAACCCCGGGCGCTGCTGCGATGCTCAGCGCAGTCAAGGGGAGGCAAGTCAAAGGCAAC
>JASLES010000486.1 GCA_030151005.1 Silvimonas sp. | reverse complement strand
GCAGGCACTGATGTATGTTGGGATAAACCTGGCCATCAAATCGGAGAAAAAGGGTGCAAGTTACGCTCCTTATCTAATTCTCGGCTTATGCTCAGTGATTGGCGTAAAGGGGCATCTTTTACCGGTGGTAGAACTGCTCGCTTTATCGGGGATTCTGCTTCTTGTCAGTGTGGTAACGCATGCAGATGGACTGAAGGCTGGTTGCAAAAAGGCGTGTGTTCCCGCTGTCATTGTTGCAGCCTCGACTTTGCTGATTGTAACCAGCTCTTCGTTTGCCGCAATGCGCAAGATATCGGAGGGTAATGGTGTACTCAATCTGGTCCATTTCCCTTCAGTTGCTTACCTCGGTTGTTATGCGGTTGGGGTGATCTGTCTGGGCCTGGCCCTTCTTCGCACATGGAGCATCCGCGAAGATCGTAACGAGCTTGTTGCCATCAAGTATGTGGCTTCCCTTGGCATTGCTATTGCCACGCTGTGTCTGTTGCAAGTTGGTCTTTTAAGATTTGGACTCGGATCCGAGTATTCGATCCGAAAATTTGGCTTTGGAATGTCAACGGCATTGTTGTTGATGATTTCTATCGCAATTGCATTGAAATTTGAAAAATATTTAAAAACCCGGATTGAGTCGGTTTCCGCTTCGGTCTGGCATGCCCCAATTATTCTGGGCGGGTTTTCGTTGGCCGTTTTTCTTACGGCGACCCCGGAGAAATGTTTTAGCGTCTTTGATGTTGTCAATCTGGAAAGAAAGCTCGTGCTTGCGCGGGATGTCTATTTGCCAAAGGCGGATTCGGGCCGGAGCAATGCAATAATTGATTTGCCAGGCGCCTCCCCTTTGATTAATTACATGTTCTCTATAGCTATTGCGGATACACCGAGGGAACCGGCCATTGAAGACGTACTGCAGGCAAATGCTTTGCAAAAATTTGATGATTACTCCTGGGTGTTAAGTGATCGAAATTCGAATTTTTATTCTTTGCCAAAGTGCCGAATGGGAGTTTTCTCTGCATTTTCCGTCAGCAATGCGCAGTGTTTGAAAGATGAAATAGAAAAGAAAAGCACTTGTTCTGCTTTGATCGACTTTTCAATGAGTGGCGCTATTTTTCCGACGCATTTACAGGGTTTCGGAGGCGCAGAGTCGACGGGGCGATGGACGGATGGGCAGAGCTCGTCATTTTCATGTCTTTCAAATGGCGCCCATTTAAAGCGGCTTGTTGTATCTTTTTATCCATTTGTTGTTGATGGTCACAAGCAGCAGAGACTGCATGTATATATCAATGGCAGACAAGTCGGCCAGAACGAATATGTATTCAAGTCGGATGGCGATCAGCATCTCGCTTTCGATATTCCTGATGATGCCGAGGCAGATAAACTTGTGGTCAAACTTGAAAGTCCGGATGCAATTTCTCCTTTTGATCTTGATTTAAGCGCAGATCGGAGAAAACTGGGTTTTTTCATTAAAACGATGAAATTTGAATAGTTCGCTACTTGTCCGCCCTCTCTGTTGTAGAGGGCTGCTTTGGGGGTGTCGGAGGGGCGTTTTATGCCGTTTCGATAGAGCATCAATGCTATAATCCCCGCGTATTAAGTGTTGCAACCTCGGTGATAAATCAATGTCTATTATTCCAGTGATTCTCTGTGGCGGCAGTGGCACCCGGATGTGGCCACTCTCGCGCGGTGGTTATCCCAAGCAGTATCTCGCTTTGTATGGCGAGCAGACGCTGGTCCAGCAAACTGCACAGCGTCTTGACGGGCTTGCCGGGGCGCAGGCCCCGATGTTCATCACCAATCAGGAACAACGTTTTCTGGTGGCCGAGCAAATGCGCTCGGTGGGTATCGAGCCGTCTGCAGTCATTCTGGAGCCCGTGGGTCGCAATACCGCGCCGGCTGTTGCGGCTGCGGCACTTGTAGCAGCAAAGCAGGATCCGGAAGCCATAATTCTGGTGCTGCCATCGGATCACGTGATCCAGAATGACAAGGCGTTCTGTGATCTGGTTGCGCGCGCGGCCAAGGCTGCCGAAGCGGGCAAACTGGTCACTTTCGGTATTCAGCCGACATCGCCAAACACCGGGTATGGCTACATCCGTCGCGGTACGGCCCTGGCGGAGCTGGACGGTGGCTTCACGGTTGATGCGTTTGTCGAGAAGCCTGATCTGGCCAAGGCCGAAGGTTTCCTTGCTGCGGGTGGGTATTACTGGAATAGTGGCATGTTCCTGTTCAAGGCCCGCGTTTATCTGGAAGAACTGGGCTTGATCCGCCCGGATATCCTCAAGCAAGTGACATTCGCTGTCGAACATGCCGAAGTCGATAAGGACTTTCTGCGCCTGGATCATGAAAGCTTCTCTTCCTGCCCGGAAGACTCCATTGATTACGCGGTAATGGAACACACCAGACACGCAGTGGTCGTCGAGGCCGCTGGTCTGGGCTGGAGCGATATCGGCTCTTGGTCGGCGCTGGCAGAAGTTGCGCAAGCCGATGCCAATGGCAATAACCTGTTGGGTGACGTGATGGCTGATCGCGTGACCAATAGTTATATCCGGGCCGAAAACCGCATGATTGCGGCCATTGGGGTTGATAACCTCGTTATCGTCGAAACGGCTGATGCCATTCTGGTTGCGACCAAAGAACATGCGCAGGACGTCAAGAAGATTGTTCAGCGCCTGAGTGAGTCTGGCCGGAGCGAGTCCGTTACCCACCGCAAGGTATTTCGTCCGTGGGGTAGCTACGAAGGCCTGGACCAGGAAGACCGCTTCCAGGTCAAGCGCATCATTGTCAACCCGGCCTGCTCACTGAGCCTGCAGATGCATTATCATCGGGCCGAACACTGGATTGTCGTGAAGGGCACCGCAGTGGTGACCAATGGTGAACAGGAACTGTTGCTGACCGAAAACCAGTCCACTTACATTCCGCTGGGCGTGACACACCGGCTGCGTAACCCGGGCAAGATTCCGCTCGAAATTATTGAAGTGCAATCGGGCCCTTATCTGGGTGAAGACGATATCGTGCGCTTTGAAGATACCTACGGCCGCGTTCCACAGAAATAAAAGCAATGACCAAACTGACCTGTTTCAAGGCCTACGACATTCGTGGCCGCCTGGGTGATGAACTCAATGAAGATATCGCCTACCGCATTGGCCGCGCTTATGGAGAACTGCTCAAGCCGCGCAGTGTCGCCGTGGGGGGGGATGTCCGGCTGACCTCGGAGTCCCTCAAGTTGGCGCTCGCGAACGGTTTGATGGATGCGGGTGCAGATGTCATTGATATCGGCATGACCGGCACGGAAGAAATCTACTTTGCTGCGTTCCATCTGGTCGTCGATGGCGGTGTTGAAGTGACTGCCAGCCACAATCCCATGGATTACAACGGGATGAAGCTGGTCAAGCGCGGCGCCCAGCCTATCAGTGGCGACTCCGGTCTGCGTGATATACAGCGACTGGCAGAAGAGAACAATTTCGGCCCGGTGACCCGGCGCGGCACGCTGACGCAAACGTCGATTCTGCAAGCGTACGTCGATCACTTGCTGACCTATATAGATGCGTCTGCACTCAAACCGGTCAAGCTGGTGGTGAATGCCGGCAACGGCGCGGCGGGCCATGTGATTGATGCGCTGGAACAGCGTTTCAAAGCCAGCGGCGTCCAGGTCGAGTTCATCAAAGTTCATAACAACCCGGACGGGTCATTCCCTAACGGCATTCCCAACCCGTTATTGCCGGAGTGTCGTGCTGACACGGCTAACACCGTCAAGGCGCATGGCGCGGATATGGGCATTGCCTGGGATGGCGATTTTGACCGCTGCTTCCTGTTTGATGAGCATGGCGAATTCATTGAGGGTTATTACATTGTCGGCCTGCTGGCCGAAGCCTTCCTTGCGCGGCATCCGGGTGAAAAAATCATCCACGATCCACGCCTGACCTGGAACACCGTCGACGTGGTGGAAAAGGCCAATGGGGTACCGGTGCAAAGTAAAACCGGGCACGCTTTCATCAAGGAGCGTATGCGCGCCGAAAACGCCATTTACGGTGGCGAAATGAGCGCACACCATTATTTCCGCGATTTTGCTTATTGCGACAGCGGCATGATTCCGTGGTTGCTGGTTACTGAACTGATCAGCCGCAAGCAAAAGTCACTGTCTGCCCTGGTGGGGGATCGTATGCAGGCTTACCCCTGCAGCGGGGAAATCAATTATCGCGTGGCGGATGTTCCGGCCGTGCTGGCCCGGATTGAAGCCACTTACGCTGACCAGGCAGAACTGATTGAACGTGTGGACGGCATCAGCATGGCGTTTGCCGATTGGCGTTTCAACGTGCGTGCATCCAATACCGAACCGCTACTGCGCCTGAATGTGGAGTCCCGCGGCAATCCGGATCTGGTGAAAGCCTGTGTGGCCGCGCTTGAGACCCTGATTGTGCCGGGTGAATGAGAGCGCTGATGTCTATTGCCTTGTTCCAGTCAGTCTGGTCGTACCGTGGTTTTATCCTGGGCAGCGTCAAGCGCGAGTTCCAGGCGCGCTATCGCAACTCTTTGCTGGGGGCCGCCTGGACCATCCTCAACCCGCTGGCCATGATCGTCGTCTATACGGTGATCTTCTCGCAGTTGATGAAGGCCCGGATGCCCGGTGCCACGGGACCGTTTGCCTACAGCATTTACCTGTGTGCCGGTACGCTGACCTGGGGTTTTTTCTCGGAAATTGTCACGCGAGCGCAAGGCGTCTTCATTGATAACGCCAACCTGCTGAAAAAGATCAGTTTCCCCCGGCTCTGCTTGCCAGTGATCATCTTGTGCAGTGCCTGCGTCAATTTCTGCATCGTATTCGGGTTGTTTACGCTGTTCCTGATTGTCAGCGGCAATTTCCCCGGGGTTGTGTTTCTTGCGCTGTTGCCCGTCCTTGGTGTGATGATGCTGTTTGCCATTGGCCTTGGTATCACGCTGGGCGTGTTGAACGTGTTTTTTCGTGACGTGGGCCAGTTCTTCGGCATCTTGCTGCAGTTCTGGTTCTGGTTTACCCCCATCGTGTATGTCAGCACCATCCTGCCCGCACGTCTGCGTCCGCTGCTGGAATTGAACCCGATGTCGGGGGTGATTGGGGCCTGCCAGAGTATTCTGGTGCAGGGCCAATGGCCAGATTGGACATCGCTGGCATTGGTGACCGGCCTCGCCGTTTTTCTTTGTTTCATTGGTTTGAATCTCTTTCGCAAACACGCGGGAGAGATGGTGGATGAGTTGTAATGGGCACGATCACGGTTTCCTCCCTGGGCAAAGCCTATAAACAATATTCCAGCCGATGGTCACGCCTGGCGGAATGGGTGCTGCCGGGCAAGCAGAACCGGCACACGCTTAAATGGGTGATGCAGGACGTCAGTTTCAGCATTAATCCTGGTGAGGCGGTCGGGATCATTGGGATCAACGGTGCCGGTAAAAGCACCTTGCTGAAAATGATCACTGGCACAACCATGCCGACCACAGGTTCGGTGGGTACGACCGGACGCGTTGCGGCCATGCTCGAACTGGGCATGGGCTTTCATCCGGATTTTACCGGCCGCCAGAACGTGTTTATGTCAGCGCAATTGCTGGGCCTGAAGACCGAGGAAGTGGCCGAACTGATGCCGCAAATTGAAGCATTTGCGGAGATCGGTGATTACATCGACGAACCGGTACGCGTGTACTCCAGCGGGATGCAAATGCGGCTGGCGTTCAGTGTGGCAACGGCGATTCGTCCTGACATCCTGATCGTGGATGAAGCATTGTCGGTTGGCGATGCGCATTTTCAGCACAAAAGTTTTGACCGAATCCGTGAGTACAGCAAGCAGGGCACCACGTTGTTGATCGTCTCGCACGATAAGCAAGCTATCCAGAGCATTTGCAGCCGCGCTATTTTGCTTAACGCTGGCCGCGTTGCGATGGAAGGCGATCCTGAAGCGGTCATGGACTATTACAACGCACTGCTGGCGGACAAGGAAGGTGCGACAGTCCGACAAATTGTGACAGACGATGGGCGCGTTCAGACCGTCTCGGGCTCGCAGGATGTCGAGATCACCAGCGTACGCTTGCTGGATGAGTCGGGCAGGCCGGCTGAGAACATCAGTATTGGCGACCGGGTGACGTTGTCCGTCGAAATGCGCGCACACAAGGCGGTCGATCAGCTTGATCTGGGATACATGATCAAGGATCGCCTGGGCCAGGCCGTCTTCGGCACCAACACACATAATCTGGGTTCAAGCATAACCGCTGTTCAGGCGGGCCAGACGCTGTGTTGTGATTTTCACTTCACTGCAAATATCGGTGAGGGAAGTTACTCGGTCGCGGTTGCCGCGCATCGTGGCGCAGTACACACCGGTGGCAACTACCATTGGCTTGATCTGGCCGTGGTGTTTAACGTGCTGAACGCAACCGGTCTTGTTTTTGTTGGTGGGGCGTGGATTCCGCCAACGCTGGAAATCAGGTAATGACAGAAAAGTTTTATCGCGAATTCGAAGAGCGTTACTACGCGCCGCGCACGGTGATCAAAGGCCTGCGTGCCCAGTACCTTCCCTTTGTGCAGCCATTGGCCCGGGCTTACCCTGGGGAGCAAACGTTTGACATCGGTTGTGGTCGGGGCGAGTGGCTCGAGTTAATGCAAGAGCAGGGCCTGGCGCCATTCGGTGTTGATCTTGACGCTGGCATGCTTGAGGGTTGCCGCGACCACGGGCTACGTGCGGCACAAGGTGATGCAGTTGCCTGGTTGGCCACCCTGCCGGATGAAAGCGAAGTGGTGATTTCAGCCTTCCACGTCGTTGAACATATCTCGTTTGAGCAACTGCAAGATGTAATCCGGCAGGCGCTGCGCGTGTTGCGTCCCGGCGGTTTGCTTATTATGGAAACGCCGAATCCGGAAAATATCGCGGTTGCTACCCGCAATTTTTATCTGGATCCGACGCATGTTCGACCGATCCCGGATCTTTTGTTGTCATTTCTGACCGAATTCAACGGTTTTGCCCGCGTCAAGACCCTGCGTTTGCAGGAAAACAAAGGCCTGACTGACGGTCGCACGCTGAGTGTGCTCGACGTTCTCTCCGGTGTTAGCCCTGACTACGCAGTTGTTGCGCAAAAAGCCGGACCAGAGCCGCTTATGCTTGCCAGCGCGCCGGCCTTTTCCGGGGACTACGGCCTGTCGTTGGCGGACATCGCTCATCGCTACGACCGGCAGCAACATGAGTTGGCCGAGCAGGTACGGCAATTATCGGGTCTGGCGCGGCAAATCCAGGAATTTCAAAAAGAGACGTTGGCAGCCCAGGCACAAACGCAGCAACTGATTGAGCGGCTTGATGCGGTTTATTTAAGCAGTTCCTGGCGTGTTACTGCCCCGATGCGCTGGGTCTCCGGTCAGTTGATCCTGCTCCGCCGGGATGGTCTTGGGCAGCGGCTCAAGGCGTTTGCAAGCAAGTTTGTCCGCAAAGTTGATTTTGAACTGAACAAACGGCCAGGGTTGCGCAAGCGTATTCTCGCCGTTGCCCGTGCTCTAGGCCTGCACCGTTTGGTCGTGCGGTTACTGGCCAAAGCCAGACCGCAGCCAGTCTACGTTGATCATGGCCTGGGTGTGACCGCGAATACACTGGGGCCACGGGCCCGGATGATTGCGGGGGCACTCAAGAGCGAGATCAAACACGAGAAAGGCGGGGACTGATGCGCATCGTTATTGACCTGCAGGGCGCGCAAACTGAAAGTCGCTTTCGCGGCATCGGTCGCTATGCCCTTTCGCTGGCCAAAGCCATGGCGCAGGCGCCGGCAGGGCACGAAATCTGGATCGCCCTCAATGGTGCCCTGACGGATAGTATCGGACCTCTGTGCAAAGAATTTGCAGGTCTGGTGCCCCCAGAGCGTATTTGCGTATTCGATGTCCCCGGCGCGGTGGCCGAGCAATACACGCAGAACTCCTGGCGTGCCCGTGCGGCAGAGCCGGTGCGTGAGCTGTTTCTGGAGCGTCTCAAGCCGGACGTGATTCTGGTCACCAGCCTGTTTGAGGGTTTCGGTGATGATGCGGTGACTTCGCTGGGTACGTGTACTGAAACCAGAAAAACTGCGGTCATCCTGTACGACTTGATTCCCTATCTGGATCAAGCGCGTTATCTCGCAGACGCGCATCGCCGCGATTATTATTTGCGCAAGCTGGATTATTTGCGCAAAGCCGGCGCGCTTCTGGCCATTTCCGGCTCTGCGCGCGCGGAAGGCGTGGAGGCGCTGGGTTTTGCCCCTGATCATGTCACCAATATATCTTCGGCGATCAGCGATGTGTTCAAGCCTGCGGACCTGTCGACGGCACAATCAAGTGCCCTGCTAAGCCGTTATGGCGTCACTCGTAAAATGGTGCTGTACGCACCGGGCGGTTTTGACGTCCGCAAAAATTGCGAAGGTTTGATAGACGCTTACGCTCGCTTGCCGCAGGCATTGCGAGCGACACACCAGCTGGTGATTGCCAGCCGCATTCATGACGGCGATAAGGCAAGGTTGCTGGCTCATAAGGCCTCCGCCGGTCTGCAAGATGATGAATTGATCCTGACCGGATATCTGCCGGATGAAGATCTGATCGGGCTCTATAGCCTGGCAACCCTCTTTGTGTTTCCGTCTCGTCATGAAGGCTTTGGTCTGCCTGTGCTGGAGGCGATGGCCTGTGGCGCACCTGCCATTGGTTCCAATACGACAAGCGTTCCCGAAGTCATCGGATGGTCCGAGGCGCTGTTCGACCCGGATGACATCAGCACCATCACCGCGCTAATGACGCGTGCGCTGACGGATGCGGATTTTCTGAATGCGCTGCGCGAAAACGCCCGCAGTCAGGCCCCGCGTTTTTCCTGGCCACACAGCGCCCGGGTGGCGATTGAAGCGCTGGAAGCACTATATGAGCGTAATGGCGGATCAACCAGTGTAAATAGCCAGACCGCGCCTCTCCCGCGTGAACGACAGTTGCTGGTCGATATCAGTGAGGTCGTGGGCAGTAATGCGCACACGGGCGTCCAGCGGGTGGTGCGCAGACTGTTACGCGAGCTTTTGCTGGCGCCCCCACCCGGCTGGCGCGTTGTCCCTGTCCATGCCAGTCGCGAGACTGGATATCGCTACGCACGCCAATTCATGGCAGGGTTCTCGCCCGACCACGCGGTTGAAGGGGAAGACACACCTGTCGTCGCCAGAGCGGGTGATCTGTTTCTGGCGCTGGACATGCAACATCATGTCCAGTTGCAGCATGAGTCCTGGCTCCAGGCTTTGCGTGAGCAAGGTGTCCCGGTTTACTTCGTGGTGCACGACCTGCTGCCGGTTCATTTCCCACAGTATTTCGGGCCGGGTATCAAAGCGTTGCATGAGCAATGGCTGGCGATGATTGCACGCATGGATGGTGCGGTCTGTGTTTCCAGATACACCGCCAAAGAGTTTGAACATTGGGTGCATGAGCTGGGCAACGCAGTGAATCCCGATTTCGAGGTGAGCTGGTCGCATAACGGCGCAGACATCAAAATGCTGGACGAACCCGAGCCTGCCAAGCCGCGTACGGATGCGCTGCAGCAGGCCATGGGTTCGCGCCCCACATTCTTGATGGTCGGGACACTGGAACCGCGCAAGGGTCATGCGGATGCCCTCAAGGCGTTTGATGCGCTTTGGCAGTCGGGTATTGAAGCCAATCTGGTGATCGTTGGGGTCAAGGGTTGGGGGGTGGATGACGTTGTTTCAGCCATCGGGTCTCATCCACAACGCGATAAACAACTCTTCTGGCTGGAAGGGGCCGACGATGCGTTGCTGCAGCATCTTTACCAGACCGCGTCTTGCTTGATTGCAGCCTCACTTGCCGAAGGTTTTGGCTTGCCGCTGATTGAAGCGGCCCAGCACGGCCTGCCAGTGATCGCCAGCGATATCGACGTGTTTCGCGAAGTCGCGGATGAAGGGGCAACCTATTTTGCCGCGGGCGACGGCGATGATCTGGCTCGGGTGATCCTGGCGTGGCTGCCTCAATTTGCTGAAGGCAAGCATACGCAATCGGCCAATATGAAGTGGATTAGCTGGGCTCAGAGCGCAGCGCAGCTTTGTTCTCTGATCCTGCCTGCGGGTCAGGTTGAATATCCACAGCTCGTCGAGGCCCTGAAACGCATCAACGCACCCGTGCGCCCGAGCGAGCGCGATCTGGAAATACTGGCGCGCGCGGTGGTTACTGCCGCACCTGCAGATCGTCGCCGCCAGCTGTTGGTCGATATTTCAGAACTGCATCGGCGCGATGCGCGCAGTGGTATCCAGCGCGTGGTTCGCAACGTATTGGCGGAGTGGTTGACCGATCCCCCCGCAGGGTTCGTGGTACGTCCAGTTTATGCAGAGCTGACCAACAATTATCGTTATGCAGATGGTTACGGCTTTCGCGGCTCAGTACCCTCCATGGGTAAGGTACGCGGTGAACTGGTTGAATGTAGCCCGGGTGACATCTTTTTCGGGCTCGACATGCAGCCGCAGGTCACCATCCGTCATCAGGATTGTTTTGAGTACTGGCGCCAGCGTGGCGTGATGGTCAAGTTTGCTTTGTACGACCTCTTGCCCATTCGCATGCCGGAGGCCTTTACGCCAGGCACAAGCATTGCCTTTACCCAGTGGCTGAAAACCATTTCCCGGAGCGACGGCATTGTTTGTGATTCGCGCACGGTCGCAGAGGACCTGGAGTCATGGTTGAGCGAAACGGGCACGGCAGTGCCGGCTGGCTTTAAAGTCTCCTGGAGCCATATCGGAGCGGATATGGGCTGTGAAGTGCGCAACAAAACGCTGCCGCCACACTTCACTGAAAAGTTGGCCCTTGTTGCCGCCAATCCGTATTTCCTTACGGTAGGCACGATCGAACCGCGCAAGGGGCACGAACAGGCGCTGAAGGCATTTGAGTTGCTGTGGCAAAAAGGGATTGCTGCCAATCTGGTCATCGTGGGCAAGGCCGGTTGGCTGGCCGATGATCTGGTCAAGGCGTTGCGCGGTCATCCTGAGGCCGGGCGCAGGCTATTCTGGCTGGAAGGGCTGGATGATGGCTGCCTTGATGCGCTCTACCGTAAGGCGACGTGCCTGTTGGCTCCAAGTTACGGCGAGGGGTTTGGGCTGCCATTGATTGAGGCTGCACAGTATAATGTACCCATTCTGGCTCGGGACCTGCCGGTTTTCCGCGAGGTCGCCGGGACTCACGCCACCTACTTTTCAGGCACTGCCCCAGCTATTCTGGCGCAAGCCGTCGAGGATTGGCTGGACAAGCTGCATAACGGTCTGGCCCCCCAGTCTACGGGCATGGCGTGGCTAACCTGGGCGCAGTGTGCGAAGTCTTTCTGGCGCGCGATTCAGTCCCCGGATCACCGGGTTGATTGCTCTTAATTCCAACACAGTGAATAAACGTGCACTTATGAAAAAAGCAATTATCACCGGTATCTCCGGTCAAGATGGTGCCTATCTGGCGCAACTGTTGCTGGAAAAGGGATATGTGGTTTACGGCACATATCGTCGTACCAGCTCCGTTAATTTCTGGCGTATTGAAGAACTGGGGATCAGCAAGCATCCCCATCTTCATCTGGTTGAATACGATCTGACTGATCTGTCTTCCAGCATCCGCCTGGTGCAGAACTGCCAGCCGGATGAAATCTATAACCTTGCGGCGCAAAGCTTTGTTGGGGTTTCGTTCGACCAGCCGGTGACCACTGCCGAAATCACCGGCATTGGCCCGCTGAACTTGCTTGAAGCGATCCGTATCGTGAATCCGAAGATCCGCTTCTACCAGGCGTCGACATCGGAAATGTTCGGCAAAGTACAGGCTGTGCCGCAAATCGAATCGACACCGTTCTATCCGCGCAGCCCATACGGTGTAGCCAAGCTGTACGCTCACTGGATCACCGTGAACTACCGCGAGTCTTACGACCTCTTCGGTTCTAGCGGTATCTTGTTCAATCACGAATCCCCGCTGCGCGGCCGCGAATTCGTGACCCGCAAGATCACCGACAGCGTTGCCAAGATCAAACTGGGCAAACTGGATGTGCTGGAACTGGGCAATATGGATGCCAAGCGCGACTGGGGCTTTGCCAAGGAATACGTAGAAGGCATGTGGCGCATGTTGCAGGCCGACAAGCCCGACACCTACGTGCTGGCGACCAATCGCACCGAGACCGTGCGTGATTTCGTAACCATGGCATTCAAGGCTGCTGATGTAGCCATTGAATGGTCGGGTTCTGCGGAATCCGAAAAAGCGGTTGATGTGGCAACCGGCAAGACAGTGGTTCAGGTTAATCCGAAGTTCTATCGCCCGGCCGAAGTAGAGCTCTTGATCGGCAATCCGGAAAAAGCCCGACGGGAACTGGGCTGGGAGCCGAAGACAACCCTGGAACAACTATGTCAATTGATGGTTGATGCAGACTTGCGCCGCAATCAGCAAGGCTTCTCGTTCTGACAGGGGCAATCATGCCGGCAAAAACGGTTTTGCTCACCGGAAGCCATGGCTTCACCGGGCGCTATGTCAAAGAGGCGTTGCAACAGGCTGGCTACCGTGTAGCTGGCCTGGTGCAACACGCGCCGGCTGAAGATGAGGTAGCGGCAGATCTGACCGATCTGCCTGCCTTGTGCGACGCGGTTAACCAGATCAAACCGGATTTCGTCATCCATCTGGCTGCCATTGCTTTCGTGGCTCACGCAGATCAGATGGGTCTGTATCAGACCAATGTGTTCGGGACGCTTAATCTGCTGGATGCGCTGCACCGCAGTGGTTTGCCGTTGCAAAAAGTTATCCTGGCCAGTAGCGCCAATATCTATGGCAACCCACCCGTATCACCCGTAGTGGAAGATACACCGCCGGCACCGGTCAATCATTATGCGATGAGCAAACTCGCCATGGAGCATATGGCGCGGACGTGGCTTGATCGCTTGCCCATTCTGTTTACCCGCCCATTCAACTACACGGGCGCCGGTCAGGATGAAAAGTTCCTGATTCCCAAGATTGTTGCGCATTTCAAGCGCAAGGATGGCCACATCAAACTGGGCAACCTGGATGTGGTGCGCGAGTTCAATGACGTGCGCATGGTTGCGCAAGCCTATGTGCGGCTGCTGACCCAGGGCCAGGCTGGCGATACAGTGAACCTGTGCACCGGCCGCGGCCATCGTCTGCTCGACGTGGTCGAAACGGTCAGCCAGCTCAGCGGGCATACGCTGCAAGTTGAAGTAGACCCTCAACTGGTGCGCGCCAATGAGCTTAAGATACTGATTGGTTCGCCTGACAAACTAAAAGCCGTACTGCCTGATCTGCCGGATTACTCGCTCCAGGACACGTTGGGCTGGATGCTGGCCGCGCAGGAGGCCTGATGCGAGTTGGAATTGGCACTACCGTGCTCGAACGGGCACTGGCTACCTCTGGCCATGTCGACGGCATTGGCACTTATACCCAGGAGTTGCTGCGCTATTTGCCCGCAGATGGCGTAGACACCCGTCCGCTGGCCTTTGGTCTGGGCGAGTCCGCTGCCGCTGGCTCGGCTGCGTTGCAAGGCAGCTTCAAAACCAACGTGTTGCGCAGCGCGGTTACCCCGCTGTCCTTTGCCGGCACAGCGGAGCTATCGCGCCAGATCGACGTGTTTCACGCCACCGATCACTACATTCCCAAGCTGTCGGGGATTCCCATGGTTGCCACGCTGATGGACCCTGTCCCGCTGATGCGTTCGGACTGGGTGACAGTGAAGCGCCGCTGGCTCAAGAACTGGTTGTTCAAACGCTCGGCCAGTTGGGCCGACCACTACATCACCATCTCCGACTATGTGGTTGGTGATCTGGTCGAGCACTTTGGCATCGCGCGGGAGCGCATCACGCCTATCCACTTGGGGGTGGATCAGCGTTATTTCGAGCGGGTTGATGAAGAACGTAAACAGCTGGTACTGGCCCGACTGGGTTTGCGGCCAGGCTTCTTGCTGTTTGTCGGCACCTTGCAGCCGCGCAAGAACGTAGGCCGGGTGATAGATGCTTTCGAAAGCCTGCCCGCTGCTTTGCAAAAAGCTGCACCGTTGGTCGTGGC
>JASLES010000121.1 GCA_030151005.1 Silvimonas sp. | reverse complement strand
CGAACGGCGACCACCAGGGAACACGAACGTGGGCGACATCCAGCCCTGCGCGCACCCACTCATTGCAGGTGGTGAAGAGCGAGTAATGGCCAGTGGCCTCATAAAACGCATCGTCCTGGCCGTAACCGCGGCCCGTTAGCCAGATCGTCTGATTTTGCGCATCAAGGCGGGCGCTCTGTTCAATGTAATCGACCAGACGCCGATAGTTGTCCACGCTGAGCCGCAAGGCTATGCGCTGCGAATTGGCCGCAACGGGCATTGGCCCCCAGGATACATGCAACAACGTGGTATCGCGCCCCGTCAGGGCGTTGAGTGCGGTCGCCAGCTTCAGATCGGCCCAGGTAGGGGTATCCAGATAGAACTGGCGATCACCCCAACCAATGGCCATGGCATTGGCCACTGCGGGCGTCTGGCCGCTGCGATTGTGCCGGGGCGCAAACCAGCGGGTCCAGTCGACGACCTCGTTGCGGGCGGGCAGCAGCAAGTCGGTGTGCACGCCGTTGGTTTCCAGGTAGATCACAATCGCGGCGTCAGCGGGCTGGCCGTCGCGGTGTTTGGGCAAGACACCCAGTACTAGCGCGGCCAGCAAATACAAGCCGACGGCCAGCACCAGGCCCGCGACCAGAAACAGGATGGCCTGCAGTAGCCACGGCATCCGGCGTGGTTTGGGTGCTGGGCGGATGTCCACAGCAGGAGAGGGCATGGTCTGGCTTTCCGGAGATCGCAATATGGCGGTGCTTGATATGTAAGGCGCATGGCCTGATCTGTTGTTGTATCAACTCTGTCCTGGTCACACCATGAATTACCTCGCCCACGTTTTGCTGGCTGGCCCTGCACCGGCATATCGTCTGGGCGCCATGCTGGGCGATTTTGTCAAAGGCCCGTTACCGGGTGTGTTGCCCCCGCCGGTGGCAGATGGTGTTGCCCTGCATCGCAGTATTGACGTCTTTACCGATGCACACCCGGTTTTTCTGGCCAGCAGGGCCAGGGTGAGCCATGCGCGGCGACGTTATTCCGGGATCATGATCGATATGTTTTACGACCATTTTCTGGCGACACACTGGGCCGAGTTTGGCCGCGATGCGTTACCGGATTTTGCCCACGATACCTACGCCTTGTTTGCGCAAAACAGCGCACTGCTACCGCCGCGCCTGGCGCAGATTCTGCCCAATATGACGCGCAATGACTGGCTGACGTCTTATCGCCAGCCAGAGGCGATTTGTGGTGCCATCAACGGCATGGCCGCCCACCGGCTTAGTCAGCCCAACCTGTTGGGTGGGGGCGGGGAAGAGCTGCTGGAGAAATACACTGAGTTTGAGGCGGATTTTCTGGCTTTCTGGCCAGAGGTACTGGCCCATGCACAGGGGTTTTTGCTGGCGCGGGGGTAAGGGGGGCTGTTTCTGCGGGCAGATGCCACTTCGTAGCCCGGATGGAGGCCGGCAGGCCGGGAATCCGGGGTGGCGGCATTGGTTCATATTGTTGTCGGATGTTAGCGCCTTGCGGCGCGGGTATGAAAGGCATTTGATACCGGCGGTGGCCGGAGCACGTCCCTTTCTTTGCTTCGCCACCTCGGCGGCCCCAAAGAAAGTAACCAAAGAAAGGCGACCCAGCCTGGCGGCCCTCCGGGCTTCCCTCAGTCGGTCGGGAGCCTAAGGTCTCCCTCTCTTCTTCGGCGCTTGGCTTTTATGGGGGAGGAAAGTCAAAAGCAACGGCAAATTCAACGGCAACTCAAACCGTTTGTTTGCAAGCGCGCCATCAAACTCAACCCTTGGGCGGTATTCCGTTTTCCACTGATTTGAGCAACAACAGATCACGCCAGGCCTTGGCTTTGTCCGGCAGGTTGCGCAGCAGATACGCGGGGTGATAGCTCACTACCACCGGTACGCCCTGGTAGTGATGCAACTTGCCGCGCAAAGCACTGACCGGTGCGTCGGTTTGCAATAGCGTCTGGATGGCAAAGCGGCCAACCGCAAAGATCACTCTGGGCTTGATCAGTGCAACCTGCCGACGCAGATAGGGCGAGCATTGCGCCACTTCGTCCGGCTGCGGGTTGCGGTTGTTGGGCGGGCGGCATTTGAGGACATTGGCAATGTAAACGCGCTCGCCGCGTTTCTCGCCAACGGCCTTGAGCATATTGTCGAGCAATTGGCCGGCAGCACCGACAAAGGGCTCGCCCTGCAAGTCTTCCTGCTGACCGGGGGCTTCCCCAATCACCATAATGTCTGCGTCCGGGTTGCCGACACCATAGACGGTGTTGGTACGACCCTGGCACAGACCGCAGGCCGTACACCCTGCTACAGACTGCTGCAGGGTGGCCCAGTCCATCTGGCCAATGTCCAGGCTACGCGCGTCTTCTGCTGGTGCTTCTACCGGCGCTGGTGTGCGTTCGCGACCGGCGGGGGCAGCCCCTGGAATGGCGATCGGGATCGACGGTGCCGGCCGGGCTGCGGGTGTTTGGGCAACTGCGGGTGCGTGTTCTGCCACTGCTGCAGCCAGCGGCGCAATGTGTTCGCGGATTGGGGGAGCAGCCGCCGCTGGTGCAAGCGTTGTGGTCGGTGCCGCATTTTCTGCCGGGGTCTCTAGCGCGGCCTGTTCCTGCAAGGCAGCCAGCCGCGTGCGACCCACCCACAGTGGGGTGAAGCCCATTTCATGCAGCAGGTTTTCACGACGGCCCATCAGGCAGCCCCATTGAAAGCAAAAGCGTAGAGTACCGCATCCTCACGCGCGCCGCCTGGCAGCGGGTAATACCCCTTGCGCTGGCCCGATACACTCCCGCCCAGTTTTTCATACAAGGCGCGGGCGGTAATGTTGCCTTCGCGGACCTCCAGGAACATCTGCACGGCTCCGCGCTGACGTAGCTGGTCAATCAAGGCTTGCAACATCTTGCGGCCCAGACCTTGTCCTTGCAGCCATGGTGTCACGGCAATCAGCAGCAATTCGGCTTCATCCAGGACCAGGCTGGCCACGGCAAACGCGATGATTTCGCCGTCTTCTTCCAGCACAAGGCAGGTGTGGTTTTCCAGCGAGTCATGCCAGTGCCCCAACGCCCAGGGGTGGGGATTGGTTTGGCTGTCCAGCGCCAGAATGGCATCCAGATCGTGATGATGCAGCGGGCGGATTTTCAAGACTTGGCTACCCGCTCGTGGGTCTTGAGTGCAACCTTGTCGCGCAGGTACAAGAGTTCTGCCTGATCTGCCGGCAGGCCTTTGCCTGCGTCAAATTGTGGTGCGGCCAGCTTGAGGATTTCCCGCGCATGCGGAAAACGGTCGGTGATGTGATGGGCAATCTTGCCGGCAAGGCGGGCATTGAGCGCGTCGGCATACGCGGTGAAACCGCTGCCGAGCGTAGTCCAGCCGGCTTGCTCCGGCACGGGGATGGCATCCGGGTCGCAGATGGTGGCGGCGATGACTTCTTGCCATCTGCCATCTGCACCGCGCTGGTAGGCCGCGCAATAGACCTGGTTCATGCGCGCATCCAGGCAAACGTAGGCCAGATTGTCCGGGCATTGTTCGGCCAGGGCCAGCAGGGTAGAAACACTCAGGATCGGCACGTTCAAACCAAACGCCAGGCCTTGGGCAATGCCGCAACCAATGCGCAAGCCGGTGAATGAGCCCGGCCCCATCCCAAAGGCGACACCCGCGATGTCCTTGCGCGTTACGCCGGTTTCACTCAGCAGTTGCTCGATGGATGGCAAGGTCAGTTCAGCATGGCGCTGGCCGACATGCCAGTCGCGCACGGTGACCCCCTCGGCGGTACCGGAAAGTGCCAGCGAGAGGTGTTCGGTAGAGGTATCAAGCGCAAGGTAATGAGGCATGAATCTGGCCACGGTCCGACAGGCAAAGGGGTGATTTTACCATGCGCACCGTTACCCTCGCTGGCCGTTTCACTGCCAGTTCAATCATGCGGCGGTAGTTCGGCAAACTGCGGCAGATCGTCGGTGATCTCGTACCACGGCGCTTTGAAGGCCACGTAGATATGGTGATCGGGCTTGCGGCTGGGGCTGGCATTCAGGGTGCCAAGTCGGACGTGGATGTACTCACGATCGCGCACCATGGAGTACAGCGGTGACAGGCACGTGGCGCAGTAGGCATCGTAACCCTGCGGGCCTTCCGCCAGGTGCGTGACGTGTTCGGCGCCCTGGGTCACACGCACCTTTTCCGGGTGGATACCGGCATAAGTGTTGAATGCCGACCCCGTCTTGCGCTGACAGCCCTGACAGTGACAGTAACCGACGTACTCAAAGGCGTCTTCTACCTCGAAATGAACCGAACCGCAGTAACAACGACCGTGCAAAGGCATGGTGCACCCTCCGTCTCAGGCCAGCGCAATCTCATAGCGTACATGATCAGAACGCAGGGCCAGTTTGTCATACACCGCGCGGGCGGCGGCGTTGTCGGTGTTGGTGATCCAGTATATGCGGTACCAGTTTTCTTGCGCACCTTGTGCCCGCAGGGCTTCAATCAGTTGCGATGCCACGCCCATGCGGCGCGCAGTCGGGCTGACGAACAGGTCTTCCAGGTAACACACATTGCGTGTGCTCCAGGTATGCGGGTGACGCACTGTGTGGCAAAAGCCCAGTGGCTGGCCACTGTCATCCAGCGCAATCAGCCCTTTGATGGGGGACTGATCATCAAGCAGGCGTTGCCACAACGTGGCGTTGACCTCATCGGCCAGGGCGGAGTGATAAAACTGGCAGTAGTGCTGCCACAGGGTTAGCCAGTTGGCGTGGTCGGCGGCAATAAGCGGGCGGATGTGCATGGGTCGGTGTGAAGCGCTAAGGCGTGGGCGATTGGGCAGGGCGCTTACGTTAGCGGGCGGGATGGCGCTCGTCAAACCGTTGTGCCGCGGATAAAAAAAGCCCGCACAAGGCGGGCTTTTTGACGCAAGGCAGGGTTTACTGCTTGCCGAACTTCACCATGCCATTGATGGCTTCGACCGTGATGACATCTTTGGCGGCAAATTCGCCAGACAGCAGCTTTTTGGCCAGCGGATTTTCGATCTCGGTCTGGATTGCGCGCTTGAGTGGGCGCGCACCATATACCGGGTCGAAACCGGCATCCGCAATGAGGTCGATGGCAGAGTCGCTGACCAGCATACCGATCTCCATCTGCAAAAGCCGTTTCTCCAGCCGCGCTAGTTGCACGCGGGCGATATTGCGGATCTGCAGTTGATCCAGCGCGTGGAACACCACCACTTCGTCGATCCGGTTTACAAACTCGGGCCGGAAGTGCGTTTTCACTTCTGCCATCACTGCCAGTTTGACGACCTGGTATTCCTGCTCGGCCATGGCCTGGATTTGCTGCGAACCCAGGTTGGACGTCATCACGATGACCGTGTTTTTGAAGTCCACGGTACGGCCCTGGCCATCAGTCAGGCGGCCATCGTCCAGTACTTGCAGCAGCACGTTGAACACGTCCGGATGCGCCTTTTCGACCTCATCGAGCAAGATCACGCTGTACGGCTTGCGGCGCACGGCTTCGGTCAGATAACCGCCTTCCTCGTAACCGACATACCCCGGCGGGGCGCCAATCAAACGGGCCACGGAGTGTTTCTCCATGAACTCGCTCATGTCGATACGAATCAGGTGTTCTTCTGAATCAAACAAAAACTCGGCCAGCGCCTTGGTCAGTTCGGTCTTGCCCACCCCGGTCGGGCCCAGGAACAGGAACGAACCATAGGGCCGGTTGGGGTCAGCCAGACCGGAACGCGAACGGCGGATGGCGTCGGACACCAGGCGCACGGCCTCGTTCTGGCCAATCACGCGCTTGTGCAAGACGTTTTCCATGCCCAAGAGTTTGTCGCGCTCACCCTGCATCATTTTGCTGACCGGAATCCCGGTGGCGCGGCTGACTACTTCGGCAATTTCTTCCGCACCCACTTGCGTGCGCAAGAGCTTGTTGGGCGTGTCCTGGCCTTCGGCGGCTTCGGCTACTTTGAGCTTGTCTTCCAGCTCTGGCAGCTTGCCGTATTGCAGCTCGGACGCTTTATCCCACTCGCCCCGACGGCGCGCGGCATCCATCGCCAGCTTCACCTGTTCAATCTCTTCACGGATCGACTGGCTGCCCAGCACGGCGGCTTTCTCGGCTTTCCAGATTTCTTCCAGGTCTGAGTACTCTTTGGAGAGCGACTCAATCTCGGTTTCAATCAGCGCCAACCGGCGTTGTGATGCCTCATCTTTCTCTTTCTTGACCGCTTCGCGTTCGATCTTGAGCTGGATGATGCGCCGATCCAGTTTGTCCATCGATTCTGGTTTAGAGTCGATTTCCATCTTGATCTTGGCCGCCGCTTCATCGATCAAATCGATCGCCTTGTCGGGCAAGAACCGGTCCGTGATATAGCGGTGGCTTAGTTCAGCGGCCGCAACAATCGCCGGGTCGGTGATCTCCACACCATGGTGGATCTCGTACTTTTCTTGCAAGCCACGCAGGATGGCGATGGTGTCTTCCACGCTCGGTTCATCGACCAGCACTTTCTGGAAACGGCGCTCCAGCGCAGCGTCTTTCTCGATGTACTTGCGGTATTCGTCCAGCGTGGTCGCGCCAATACAATGCAGCTCACCGCGCGCCAGTGCCGGCTTAAGCATATTGCCCGCATCCATGGCACCTTCGGCCTTGCCCGCGCCGACCAGCGTGTGCAGCTCATCGATAAAGATGATGGTGCTGCCTTCATCCTTGGCCAGCTCGTTCAGCACCGCTTTCAGGCGCTCTTCAAACTCGCCGCGATACTTGGCGCCGGCCAGCAAGGAGGCCAGATCCAGCACCAACAAGCGCTTGTGCTTGAGCGAATCCGGGACTTCGCCTTCAATAATGCGTTGCGCCAGACCCTCCACAATGGCGGTCTTGCCCACGCCAGGTTCGCCAATCAGCACCGGATTGTTCTTGGTGCGGCGTTGCAATACCTGGATGGCGCGGCGGATTTCGTCATCGCGGCCGATGACCGGGTCCAGCTTGCCCTGGCGAGCGCGCTCGGTCAGATCAAGCGTGTATTTGTTGAGTGCTTCGCGGTTTTGCTCG
>JASLES010000102.1 GCA_030151005.1 Silvimonas sp. | reverse complement strand
ATGCTGGCGGAGAGAGGGGGATTCGAACCCCCGATAGGCTATTAACCTATACACGCTTTCCAGGCGTGCGACTTAAACCACTCATCCATCTCTCCGCAGAGGAGGCCGAACTATACTTTATCCCGCCAGGATTGCCAAGCCTGATTACCAACAAAACGCATAAACCTTTATTTGTACGCGATTTGTGGCTGTTGCCAAAGCCGGTTTTTGCAGGTCGCACGCAAGCGGCAGGGCCGATACAATGGCGCTCTTGGTGTCCTGCATCATCGCAGGCCCGTTGATGATCTGCTTAGCAGGGAAGCCAGAGCGTGAGCCAGTTCGAGCGTTTGACCATTGATGACATTGCCCGTCTTGCCAAAGTATCCCGCACCACGGCCAGCATGGTGCTCAATGGTTATGCGGAACGCTACCGGATTTCCAAGGCGACGGTAGAACGGGTGCTGCAGGTGGCGGCAGAGCATCATTTCAGCCCGTCCCAATCAGCCCGGGCATTGCGCTCCCGCCGTAGTCACACCATTGGGCTGGTGATTCCGGATCTGACCAACTCGGCGCACTCTGCGCTGGCGCAGGCAGTAGAAACACAATGCCGCGAACGCGGTTACCAGATGATGATGGTGACCAGCGACGAAGACCCGGCGCTGGAGACCGAATGTATTGCGCATCTGGTGGCTCGCCAGGTTGATGGGGTGATCGTGGTGCCCTGCGCCACCGACCCGCAACATTATCAAAAATGGCTTAAACGATTACCGATGGTGTTTGTGGATCGCACGGTAGAAGGCCTGGCGGTGCCATCCGTGATTACCGACGCCACCGGCATTGTGGCAGACCTGATTGGCGAGGCGCTGGCCGCAGGCGCGCGAGAAGTGGTGTACTTTGGCGGCCAGCCCGATGTATCGGCCAGCCGGGATCGCCTGGCCGGCTACGCACAAGCCCTGGCGGCACATGATTTGCCCATGCGCGACGAGCTGGTTTTCCAGCGCGACTATCAGCGTGATTCCGGCTATATCATGATGCAGCAATGGTTTGCCACGCATGGCCGTTATCCGGAAGTGCTGTTTGTCGGGGCGATTACATTGCTTGAGGGCGTGTTGGCCTTTCTGAACCAGCAACACCAGTTGACCCAGGCACCGGCGCGCTTGTTGACGTTTGACGATCACCAATTGCTCGATTGCCTGCCGTTGTCGATTGACGCGATCGTGCAAGACAGCACGGCACTGGCGCGCGAGAGCCTTGCGCGCGTGCTGGGTTTGCTGGAGGGCGTGGCGGACGCCGACAGCACCCGCGTGGCGGCGCGCATCCACTATCGCAGCCCGCGCAACGTGTAACGCCCCCGACACCCTCTTTCGCCAGGCGGCGCTACACTGACGTATTCACCGAAGTAGACGTGGACAAGACAGCATGCCTTTTCATCTGACCTACCCGAAAGTTGTCGCACTGGGTGGCGGCACCGGCCTTTCTTCCTTGCTGCGCGGGTTAAAACATTTTCCGGTGGATATCTCGGCCATTGTGACCGTGGCGGATGACGGCGGGTCTTCCGGCATTCTGAACCGTGAACTCAAAGTGCCGCCGCCCGGCGATATCCGCAACGTGCTCGTAGCCCTGAGCGAGGCCGAGGGTATTTTCCGTGATCTGCTGCAGTTCCGGTTCCAGAGTGATGAAGGCGGTCATTATCTGGATGGTCACTCTTTGGGCAATTTGCTGATCGTGGCCATGTTCAGCCTGACCCACGGCAACTTTGTCGAGGCGGTGGAAAACATTGGCAAGGTCCTCAATATCAAGGGCCGGGTTTACCCGGCCTGCCCGCACGCCACGGTGCTGCATGCACAATTGCAGGACGGCCGCGTGGTCAAGGGCGAGTCGCAACTGGCATTCCAGGGTTCACGCATCGAGCGCGTGTTTTTTGATCAGGATGTCCATGCCGAGCCTCAGGCAATCAAAGCCATCGAGAACGCAGATGTAATCGTGCTGGGCCCAGGCAGCGTATTTACCAGCGTCTTGCCTAACCTGTTGCTGCCGGAAATTGCCGCCGCCATCAACGCCAACACGCGTGCGGAGAAGGTCTATATCTGCAACCTGATGACAGAACATGGCGAAACCGACGACATGACCGCGTCGCAGCACATTCAGGCCATTCTCGATCACGGGATTGATCGCGTCAGCAAGGTCATTCTGAACGAAGAAAACCTGCCTTCAGACGTGCTCGGGCGTTATGCCGCAGAAGATGCGCAACCGGTGATCAACGATATGGACGCTTTGGCGCAAATGGGCGTAGAGGCTATTTCTGCACGCATTGCCAACCTCAGCGATGGTACCGCGCGGCACGACCCCATCAAACTGGCCGCAGCCTTGTACAGCATTGCACTCGGCAGCGTATAAGCCTCACACAATGGTCCCGCTTGGCGGCAAAACCAACAGATGCGTCAGGTTTAATCAAGGCTGGATCGATTTTTGCCATGACCACGGCATATAATCGCCGCGATGAAGCCAAACCATGACGGGCGCCCTGCCCGGTTTGCGCTTCACATTCCACCTTCGCCCTCGCGGCGTTTTGCCTTCAGGATCAATATGATGAATAAATCCCTGGTCTGTGGCGCTGCGCTGCTGCTCGCCACCTTTGCCGCTGGCGCGCAAGCCGCCGGTTGCGGCAAGCCGCGCAACGCGTTTGATACCGTTTACTGTGCCGGCAACCTGTTCTCGCAAACCGACAAGTCGCTGAACCAGACTTATTCTGAACTGCGCAAGCAACTGACACCGGATCAGCAAAACACGCTCAAGCAAGGCCAACTGGCCTGGATCAAGAACCGCGATGCCAAGTGCAGCCGCGAAGAAGGCGAGATGTATTTTGTGAACCTGGATTGCGCCATCACCATGTCGCAAGAGCGCCTGGATTTCCTGAAAGAACGCCAGCGCGAATGTAGCAGCACCGGCTGCGAAGCCAGCAAGCTGGGCCAGTAATCACCCTCCCAGCGCCGGAAACAAAAAAGGCAGCTTGCGCTGCCTTTTTTGTTGTTGGGCCCAATCACCCCACAGAGACCGGAATCTTGCCGATCTTTGCTTGCCACTCTTTTGGCGCAACGGCGTGGACGGAGGTGCCGTTGCTGTCTACCGCGACGGTCACCGGCATATCCACCACATCAAACTCATAAATGGCTTCCATGCCCAGGTCTTCAAACGCCACGACACGGCTGTGTTTGATGGCTTTGGAGACCAGATATGCCGCACCACCTACCGCCATCAGGTACACGGCCTTGTTGTCCTTGATGGCCTCTACGGCGGTCGGGCCGCGTTCTGCTTTGCCGACCATACCCAGCAAGCCGGTGGTTTCCAGCATCTGGCGGGTAAATTTATCCATACGTGTTGCGGTGGTCGGGCCGGCTGGGCCCACCACTTCATCGCGGACCGGATCAACCGGGCCGACGTAGTAGATAAACCGGTTGGTAAAGTCGACTGGCAAGGTCTCACCCTTGTTCAGCATATCGATCATGCGTTTGTGGGCGGCATCGCGGCCGGTCAAGAGTTTGCCGTTCAGGAGCAAGGTCTGGCCCGGTTGCCAGGTAGCGACTTCGGCCGGCGTGACGTTGTTCAGATCCACGCGCACGGCGGCGGCAGACGGCGTCCAGGTGACGTCTGGCCAGTCTTCCAGCTTGGGCGCTTCCAGTTGAGCCGCGCCGGAGCCATCCAGCACAAAGTGCACGTGGCGGGTAGCAGCGCAGTTGGGGATCATGGCCACTGGCAGGCTGGCGGCGTGGGTTGGGTAATCCTTGATTTTTACGTCCAGCACGGTGGCCAGACCACCCAGGCCTTGCGCGCCAATACCCAGTGCGTTGACCTTTTCATACAGCTCCAGGCGCAGTTCTTCCACGCGGTTTTGCGGACCACGGGCAATCAGTTCATGGATGTCGATTTCTTCCATGAGCGACTCTTTAGCCATGAGCATGGCTTTTTCTGCCGTGCCGCCAATGCCGATCCCCAGCATGCCGGGCGGACACCAGCCCGCTCCCATCAGCGGCACAGTCTTGATCACCCAGTCCACAATCGAGTCAGACGGGTTGAGCATGACAAACTTGGATTTGTTCTCGGAACCACCACCCTTGGCAGCGATATCCACTTCAATGGTATCGCCCGGCACAATCTCGTAATGGATCACGGCCGGCGTGTTGTCTTTGGTGTTTTTGCGCCCGCCCGCCGGATCCATCAGGATGGAGGCCCGCAATTTGTTATCCGGGTGCAGATAGGCGCGGCGTACGCCCTCGTTGATCATATCCGTCACACCCATCGTCGCGCCGGCCCACTGCACATTCATGCCGACGCGCACAAAACAGGTCACGATACCGGTGTCCTGGCAGATCGGACGCTTGCCTTCGGCGCACATGCGGCTATTGGTCAGAATCTGGGCAATGGCGTCCTTGGCCGCCGGGCTTTGCTCACGCTCATACGCCTCACCCAGCGCTTTGATGTAATCGGCAGGATGGTAATAACTGATGTATTGCAGCGAATCGGCAATGCTCTCGATCAAGTCATCCGCCAGGACGACCTGATCGAAAGCGTCGCCGACGCTTTGCAATACATCAGCTATTACCATCCCGCCGATTACATCAAGGCACTGGGTGAAGCTTATGAGCGTGAAGAAAGCCCGGCGGCCAAAGACGCCATTGCCCAGATTCTGACCAACAGTCGTATGTGTGCAGAAGGGCATCGGC
>JASLES010000470.1 GCA_030151005.1 Silvimonas sp. | reverse complement strand
CGGAAAAGGAGAAAAAGGCCCCCAGGCAGCCCAAACCCGCGCCCTGAAAGGGGCTATCAGGTGGGTCAGAATTCGATGCAAAAGGTGGGTCAGGATTCAGTGCAAATCAACACCCAGACCAAAACTGGGGCATTTTTTATGGCTGTTTGTGATGAGTTTTGCGCTGGATCGGCTGGATGAAGACCAGGGAACAGGTCTCTTGTTTGCCGTTGGTGAGTTGCTTTTGATGACGCCGACCAGGAACTGGATCGTCACCATGAGCCGCTGGATGTGGTCCGCAGCTAAGTGCCGGACTTTTCTATATATAAAAACCTAACTTGTTAGCTCCTGCTGGTTCGTTCAGGTCAGATGGTCACAACACTGGTTGGCCATGTTGTCGATCGACCCAGAGCCGGTTGAGATTGCCGCTGCAGTTAAGTGGCGGACTTTCTTATATATAAAATCTAACCTGTTAGCTGCTTGCACCTGGAATGGCACTGGTCTGGATGCTGGAAAAGCAGATGTTTTCCATATAAATCATCCACTTGAACGAAGCTGAATGACAACGATGCTGACCTGTCTGGTTTACTTCAAGATCACCAGCAGACCCGCTTTTATGGTCCCGTAAAGGCGGTTTAAAACGTTCCATATCGTTGGACGAACCTCAACACTGCCCCCAGTTCCGGCACAAGTCTGGAAGTGCTGCCTGGCAAAGCCTTGGTTACATTCAAGACCCCATCACTAGCCCCGCCATGTTTCAATTGTTAACAAACCTGTCGTCTCTCGAAATTTCCGGTTAACACTCGCACGCTCAAATGGCTCCCGGTTCGTTAAGTGCGCAGTCGCACAATCTGCGCTGCGCTAAACCAGAAACACATACACACCGAAACCAGATGAGAGGAGTCATCATGAAGACCAAACTGAGCCTGATCGCCATGGCCACGCTGCTGGCGGCCGGCGGCGCAAATGCGGCGTTGTTGCGGATTGCTTGTGGTTCTACCGGCGGTGAGCTGGAGCTGTGCAAACAGTCTGTGGCGGAGTGGGCCAAGAAGACGGGTAACGAGGTGCAAGTGGTGACCCCGCCTAACGATTCGAATGAACGTCTGGCGCTGTATCAACAGATTCTGGGCAGCGGTTCGGACAAGATCGACGTGTTGCAGATCGACGTGGTGTGGCCCGGTTTGCTGGCCAGCCATCTGGTGGATCTCAAGCCGTATACCAAGGGCGTAGAGAAACAGTACTTCCCCAGCATGATCGCCAACAACACCGTTGGGGGCAAACTGCTGGCGCTGCCGTGGTTTACCGATGCCGGTCTGTTGTACTACCGCAAAGATTTGCTGGAAAAGTACAAACTGCAACCGCCGACCACCTGGGATGAAATGGCCGCTGATGCCAAGAAAGTCCAGGACGGTGAACGCGCTGCCGGCAATGACAAGATGTGGGGTTATGTGTGGCAAGGCCGCGCCTACGAAGGCCTGACTTGTGACGCGGTGGAGTGGCTGGCCAGCTACAACGGCGGCAGCATCATCGAGCCCAATGGCAAGGTCACCATCAACAACCCGCAAGCCATCAAGGCCATTGATGGCGCCGCCAAGTGGGTCGGGACCATCTCGCCCAAGGCCGTGCTGAACTACGGCGAAGAAGAAGCGCGCGGCGTGTTCCAGTCTGGCAACGCGGTGTTCATGCGCAACTGGCCGTATGCCTGGGCGCTGGCGCAAAAGGATGAAAGCCCGGTCAAGGACAAGGTCGGCATCATGGCTCTGCCCAAGGGTGGCGCCAATGGTCGCAACGCGGCAGCGCTGGGTGGCTGGCAACTGGCCGTCTCCAAATACTCCAAGAACGCCAAGCTGGCGGCTGATCTGGCGGTTTACCTGACCAGCGCAGAAGTCCAGAAGATGCGCGCGGTGAGCGGTGCCTATAACCCGACCATGCCGGCGCTGTACAAAGACGCCGACGTGCTCAAGGCCAATCCGTTCATGGGCGATTTGTTGTCCACATTCACCAGCGCCGTGGCGCGCCCGTCGTCGGTGACGGCGTCCAAGTACAACCAGGTCAGCAACCAGTTCTGGAACGCGACGCATGACGTGCTCTCCGGCAACGCCACCGCGACTGACGCGCTGGGCCGCCTGGATGCATCGCTCAAGCGCATGGGCCCCTGGAAGTAAGCACGCGCAGGGTGCGGTGAGGGCCATGGGGTGGATTCGCGCTTTAATGAATCCACCCTGCGGTCACCACTTTGATTCTGGCTTGCGCATAACCCGCACTGCCATGCCGGTTATGCGCCAGTTACCCCTCACTTCTTATCCCTCACAGGTGACTCATGGATGACTCGCTGATCGCGCGCGCCCGCAGGCGGCAGGCGTACTGGCTGGTGCTGCCCGTGATTATTGTGCTGGCGGCGATTGCCGGCTGGCCTTTGCTGCGCACCATCTGGTTCAGTCTGACCAACGCCCAGCTTTCTGACATGGGTAACAGCCAGTTTGTCGGTCTGGCCAATTATGTGGGCGAGGGCGGTGTGCTGCGTGATGGCGAATGGTGGAATTCCGTTCGCAATACACTGATTTTTGCCGTGATTTCGGTGATTCTGGAAACCCTGCTGGGCTTGGGCGTTGCGCTGCTGCTGAACACGCCATCCCGCATTCAGGCGCTGCTGCGTGCTGCGGTGCTGGTGCCGTGGGCGATTCCGACGGTGGTATCGGCCAAAATGTGGTCGTGGATGCTCAATGACCAGTTTGGCGTGGTGAACGCCATGCTGCAGAACCTGCACCTCATCTCTTCACCGCTGGCGTTTACCGCAGACCCGCATTTGTCGTTCCCGACCATCATCATGGTCGATGTCTGGAAAACCACGCCATTCATGGCCTTGCTGATCCTGGCAGCCCTGCAACTGGTGCCGGAAGACTGCTACGAAGCCGCACGGGTCGATGGCGTACCGCGCTGGCGCATTTTCCGCTATATCACGCTGCCGCTGATCATGCCTGGCATTCTGGTGGCGATGATTTTCCGCACGCTGGACGCGCTGCGCGTGTTCGATCTGATCTATGTGATGACCTCCAATAGCCACGTTACCAAGAGCATGTCGGTGTATGTACGTGAGCAACTGATTGACTTCCAGCAAGTGGGGTACGGCTCTGCATCCGCCACCTTGCTGTTCCTGATCATTGCCATCTCAACCACCATTTACATGGTCGGTACCCGTACCCGTGTGGAGGGCAACTGATGAAAAAGAACCTCTGGGGCGTGATCGGGTTTTATGCGGCATCGATTGTCGTACTGATCTTTGCGTTGTTCCCGTTCTACTACGCCATTGTGTCTTCGCTGAAAAACGGCAGCGCGCTGTTTTCCACGTCGCTGTGGCCGGCGCACCCGTCACTGGCCAATTACATCGCCATCTTCAAAGAGCAATCTTTTGGCGCCAACCTGACCAACTCTGTGTTTGTGGCAGGGGGTGTGGTGGCGTTCTCTCTGGGTTTGTCCATGCTCGCGGCCTATGCGCTGGGGCGGGTGTCGTTCCGCGGGCGCGGCACGTTGATGATGTGCATTTTGTCGGTCTCCATGTTCCCGCAAGTGGCGCTGTTGTCGGGCCTGTTTGAACTGATCCGCACACTGGGCCTGTATGACAGCCTGTGGGCGCTGATGCTGTCAGACCTGATCTTTACGCTGCCTTTTACCGTGTGGGTGCTGGTGACCTTTATGCGAGACCTGCCCAAAGAGATCGAAGAAGCCGCCGTGATGGATGGCGTGGGCATCTTTACGCTGATCTTCCGCATTTTTCTGCCACTGCTGTGGCCGGCGCTGGTCGCTACGGGTTTGCTGGCCTTTATTGCCGCGTGGAACGAGTTTTTGTTTGCGCTGACCTTCACGCTCTCTAACGATGAACGCACCGTACCGGTGGCCATTGCGCTGATCTCTGGCGGCAGCAGTTTCGAGCTGCCCTGGGGCTTGCTGATGGCGGCCTCGGTGATTGTGACTGTCCCGCTGATTGCACTGGTGCTGATCTTCCAGCGGCACATTGTGTCCGGCCTGACGGCCGGGGCGGTGAAGGGGTAGGGCGACCGATCAAAACACGTAACCCGGATGAAGCGTAGTGAGAATCCGGGCTACAGGTGCGGTTTTTGATCTGGTCGTGGAAGTTGTTTTTGACGTGAAGCCCTCCGGCGGCGCCGAGCATCGGAGTGGAGTCCGGGGTTTCGGCGTAAGGGTGTTTGAGGCCAAAGGCCGAGTTCCCTGGAGCCAGCCGGACTTCGCGAGAAGCACAGGGAACCCACGAAGTGGGCGCTGTCGCAGGGTCGCCTTTTCTTTGGGTACTTTCTTTTGGCGACCCAAAAGAAAGTACCGTGCTCCGGGCACCCCCGGTATGTAAAAAGTCGCGCCGAAGGCGCTAACCAGACATTGCATCGATGGATTGTTCCACTGGTCCATCTCCGAGCCACAACACCATCAACCCACAAATCCCAGGAGACCATCCCATGTCCCAACCCCAAACCAACTGGTGGCGCGGCGCCGTCATTTACCAGGTCTACCCACGCAGCTTTCAAGACAGCAATGGTGATGGCATTGGCGACTTGCCCGGCGTGACTCAACGGCTGGACCATATTGCCAGCCTGGGCGCACAAGCCGTGTGGCTGTCACCGTTCTTCACCAGTCCCATGCTGGATTTTGGTTACGACGTATCTGATTACTGTGATGTCGACCCTATCTTCGGCACGCTGGCGGACTTCGACAAACTGGTCGCCCGCGCGCATGACCTGGGCTTGAAGGTGCTGATTGATCTGGTGCTGAGCCATACCTCGGACCAGCACCCCTGGTTCAAGGAAAGCCGCAGCAGCCGGGATAACGCCAAAAAAGACTGGTACGTGTGGGCGGAATCCAAAGAAGACGGCACGCCGCCTAACAACTGGTTGTCTATTTTTGGCGGCTCGGCCTGGCAGTGGGACACCCGCCGTCAGCAGTACTACATGCACAACTTCCTGACCAGCCAGCCAGACCTGAACTTCCACACCCCGGCCGTGCAGGACGCCTTGCTGGATGTCGCAAAGTTCTGGCTGGATCGCGGCGTGGATGGTTTCCGCCTGGATACCGTTAACTTCTACGTGCACGACAAGCAGTTGCGCGATAACCCGGCCATGCCGCGCGGCAATATCTCCAACACCGCGCCAATGGTGAACCCGTACACCCGCCAGCAACACGTGCACGACAAAACCCAGCCAGAGAACCTGTTGTTCCTGCAAAAGCTGCGCGCGCTGTGCGACAACTACGACGACATCACCACCATTGGCGAGATCGGTGACGATCACCAATATCAGACCCTCGCCCAGTACACCGAGGGCAACAACCGCCTGCACATGGCCTACGTATTCGCCCTGCTGACCGAAATGTGCGAGCCGAAATACCTGCATGGCGTGCTGGCCGAATACCTGCGCGACGCTGGCAACGCCTATGTGTGTTGGTCCTTGGGCAATCACGATGTACCGCGTCTGGTGACCCGCTGGGCCGCGCTGGGTGGCGATGAACGGCAACGCGCCAACATCCTGGGGGCGTTCCTGATGTCTTTGCCGGGTGCCGTGTGCATTTACGAAGGTGAAGAACTGGGCCTGACGGATGTGGACGTCCCGTTTGAACTGATGCAAGACCCGTACGGCATCACCATGTGGCCAGAATTCAAAGGCCGCGATGGTTGCCGCACGCCCATGCCGTGGGATCACAGCGCGCATCTGGGCTTTACCACCGGCACGCCGTGGCTGCCGCTGGGTGAAGCGCACGGCAACAAGACCGTGGCCGACCAGGAAACGGATGTGAACTCGGTAATGAACGACTATCGCCGTTTTATCAGCTGGCGCAAGACGCAGGCCGCCGTCCAGTTTGGCAATCTGAAACTGCTGGATGCCCACGACCAGGTGGTGGCTTTTGTCCGCCAGCATGGGGACGAGACCACGCTGTGCGCGTTTAACCTGTCTGATAAACCGGCCACGTTCAAGCTGCCGGCCGGCGTGCAGGGCAGCAATATTGGCGGCCACGATTTCAGCGGGCATCTGGGCAACGGCCAGGTGGAACTGGGGCCGCTGCAAGCGTGCTTTGCCAAAGTCACCGGCGTCTAAATCAAACGGTCAGTGCGGCAGGAGGGGAGATGATATGAGCCACATTCAGCTCAAAGGTTTGCAAAAGAAATTTGGCGATACAGTGGTGTTGGCTGATGTCGATCTGGACATCAAACACGGCGAGTTTTGCGTGTTTATCGGCCCCTCTGGCTGCGGCAAATCCACGCTGTTGCGCATTATCGCCGGGCTGGAAGCGCCCACGGGCGGCGACATTTTTATTGGTGAAACGCGCGTTAACGACGTGCTGCCCGCCAAGCGTGATATCGCCATGGTGTTCCAGAGTTATGCGCTTTACCCGCACATGACGGTGGAAGAAAACATGGCCTTTGGCCTGCGCCATCTTAACCTGCCGGGGGGTGAGATCGAACAGCGCCTGGCCACAGCCGCGCAGGCGCTGAACCTGACCAACCTCTTGAAGCGCAAGCCCAAAGAACTCTCGGGCGGCCAGCGTCAGCGCGTGGCCATTGGCCGTGCGATTGTGCGCAAACCCAAGGTGTTTTTGTTTGATGAACCGCTATCCAATCTGGACGCGTCACTGCGGGTCAAAACGCGTGTCGAGATCGCCAAGCTGCACCACAGCCTGCCGGACGTCAGCATGATTTACGTGACGCACGACCAGGTCGAGGCCATGACGCTGGGCGACAAGATTGTGCTGCTGCGGCCGCTCTCAGGTCAGGACGATCTGCCCAGCGTGGCGCAAGTAGGCCACCCGCTGGAGTTGTATCATCATCCAGCTAACCGTTTTGTCGCCGGGTTTATTGGTTCGCCCTCCATGAACTTCTTTGAAGGCACCGTGCGAGCGATCAACTTGTCATCGGTGGAAGTGGCGGTGGCCGGGGGCGAGTTGTCGGCGTCCGTGGAAGGCGCGGGCCTGGCGGAAGGCGCGCCGGTAACGCTGGGCATTCGCCCGGAGCATATCCAGGTGGGCAGCGGCAATCTCAGCGGAAAGGTGATGCACCTGGAGCCATTGGGCGAACACACCTATCTGCACCTGCAAACGCCGTTGTCCCCCGCCCCGCTGATTGCCAAAACCCCGCGTGAAGACGTGAAACTGGGGGAGGTGGTGGCGTTTACCTTGCCGGCGCACGCCATGCATCTGTTTGATGCCAAGGGCGATGCGCACAAGCGTACGGCGGTGCAGGAAGCAACGGCTTGAGCGGGTTAAAGCGTTTGGAAGTGTAGTTGCAGGTCTCCTCTTGCAGTGATTGAACAGCACCCATGTGGTGCTGTTTTTTTGCCGACGATATGTGCCCATCGATACCGTCACTGCGCGCCAACGACAAGGCAATTGCGCGTGCCCGGATAAGTGCTCTCCGCGGGCGGACGTGTTACAGGGTGTGATTGAGTACTGTCTGATAGGTCGGCCAATGCCACGCCGGCATACTGCGGGGTTTGTCCAACTGGCGATTGTTATGGCTGTTTTCGCGCTTTCTCCGTTTTCCCGTCCGTTTCGTATTCCCATTGGCAGATCGCTCAGTACCCTGATTGCTGCTGCCACGCTCTGCCAGTTGACCGGCTGCAGTTCTTTTTCTTCGTCCATATATTCAGAAACCGCAGTGGCTGGCGCGGGTGTGGCGGGTGCGGCCGTGGCCGCCAAGGTCACCACCAACGCCACGGTAGCAACGGGTATTGGCCTTATCGCCGTGGCGGGTGCGCGGCAAGGGGTGCAGTACTCGCAGCGCGTATTGCATCACGATCAACAACTGAATATTGCCGCCGCCGCAGGGCCGTTGACGCCGGGTGCCGTAGCGCCCTGGACCTGGAGCCCATCGGTACCGCTGGAACCGGCCGCAGACGGCCGGGTGACCGTGAGCCGCATCGTCAGTAGTGGGGGCCTCAACTGCAAGGAAATCGTGTTTTCCGTCGTTGAGCACGACACCGGCGTGACTTCGCCAGAAGCGTTCTATGTCTCGACCATTTGCAAAACGGCCACCCGTTGGGAGTGGGCGGCGGCAGAGCCGGCAACCGGGCGCTGGGGTAGTTTGCAATGAAGCGGTCATCTCTGTTGAAGGGGAGTGGTGTGTTGCTGGTGCTCCTGTTGCAGGGTTGCCAGATGGCAGGTTCTTTATCCGGCGCGGCAGCGGCACTATCCATGAGTGCCGTCACTGCCAACCCGGCTGCGGGTGTGGCGATCGGGCTGGCGGTTCAGGCGGGTGTGGATGAAGCCTCTAAAACCGTCACGCGCCGTTTACACAAGGATCAACAGGACCAGATTGCGGCTTTGGTCGGCGCAAGCCCGGTGGGGCAGACCCAGCCCTGGCAGGTTGATCATGTACTGCCCATTGAAAACGGCGCCGGGCAGCTTCGCGTCCTGGCGCAGACCGAAAGCGCGCTGGCCACCTGCAAAAGTTTTGTGTTTACCGATGCCCCCGCCGGCCCGCAAACGCTGTGGTTTCACGGCGTGGCTTGCCGCAATCCGGTGAGTAACCAGTGGCAATGGGCCTTGGCTGAGCCGGCAGTCAGTCGGTGGGATAATTTGCAATAACGGCTGCAGTGCGGGCAAAACCCCGGATTTGCGGCCTTGATGCCGTCCGACCAGAAGAAAAAGAAAAGAGCAGTGGTCAGCCCCATTGCCGTGAAGGCGGCACAGCCGGTGCGGCGATTGCCGCAAACAGCATGAAGCTGACCACTGGAAGGCACAGATGTCCTTCAGACCGAAGATTTGCGAATGACGCGTTGCCCGGCAACTACATAGACCAGCCTGGCAACGCAACTGCGGGCTGGTCCTGCTACTCGGTGGCTACAAAGCGCACCCCGCGGCTAACAAAAACCAGCGGAGCGGTGCCACGTGTGACGCGAAGACAGTACATTGAGTACGGCAAGCGAGCACAACGTGCCCTTGCGGTACCCCCTTTTCGGGGTAGTCGGCAGGGTTTTGTTAGTCGCGGTGGTTATTGCTTGCAGAAGTTGAAGAACACCTCGTTCCAGTTCAGTTCGTTTTTGAACGCGCCAATCTCCGTGTTCTTGCCGATTTGCACGTACTCAATACCGGTCATTTCTGCAAACAAACGCAGTTGTTCTTGCGTCACGCCCTGGGTGTACACGGCGTGGTGCGCGCCACCGGCGTAAATCCAGGCGGCAGCGCTGGTTTGCAGGTTGGGCAGGGCTTTCCAGACGGCACGGGCAACCGGCAACGCCGGCAGCGGCTTGGGCTGCTCCACGGTTTCCAGATCGTTGGCAATCAGGCGGAAGCGGTTGCCCATGTCGATCAGTGTGACGTTAATGGCCGGGCCGGGGCGGGCGCTGAACACCAGACGCGCCGGGTCGGCTTTTTTGCCGATGGAGAGCGGTTGTACATCCAGCAGTGGTTTTTCATCGTTGGCAATGGACGGACAGACTTCCAGCATGTGTGCGCCGATCACCAGTTCGTTGCCTGGCGTGAAGTCATAGGTGTAGTCCTCCATGAAGGACGCGCCACCTTGCTGGCCCGCGCTCATGACCTTGATGGCACGTAACAGGGCAGAGGTCTTCCAGTCGCCTTCTGCGCCAAAGCCATAACCTTGTTGCATCAGGCGTTGTACCGCCAGACCCGGTAGTTGGGTCAGGCCGTAGAGGTTTTCAAAGGTGGTGGTAAAGGCGTGGAAACCACCCTTGTCGAGGAAATGCTTGATGCCCAGTTCAATGCGGGCGGCATCCAGCAGATGACTGCGCTTGTCGCCGCTATTTTTCACCGCGTCAGACAGCGTGTAGGTCGCTTCGTATTCGGCAATCAGTGTGTCCAGCTCTTCTTGCGTGACGGCCTCAACTGACTTGACCAGATCACCCAGGCCATAAGCGTGCACGGCGTAACCAAAGCGGATTTGCGCGGCAACCTTGTCACCTTCGGTCACGGCCACTTCACGCATATTGTCGCCAAAGCGGGCCACTTTCAGGTTGCGGCTGTCGTGCACGGCGGCGGCGACGCGAATCCAGTCACCCAGTTGGGTAGCCACGGCCGGGTCTTGCCAGTGACCGACCACGACGTGGTACTGCTTGCGCATGCGCGCGCCAATGAAACCGAACTCGCGGCCGCCGTGCGCGGTCTGGTTCAGGTTCATGAAGTCCATATCCATGCTGTTCCACGGCACCACCGAATTGAACTGCGTATGCAGTTGCATCATCGGTTTTTCCAGCACGGCCAGACCATTGATCCACATCTTGGCCGGGCTGAATGTATGCAACCAGGTCACCAGACCAATACAGTTTTTGGCGTAATTGGCATCGCGGCACAGTTGCAAAATGCCTTCTTGCGAGGTGACCGTCTCTTTGATGACCAGCTTCACCGGCAGGTTGGCTTCTGCGTTCAGACCTTTGACGATGCGTTCGGCGTTTTCTGCCACTTGGGCCAGGGTTTTTTTGCCGTACAGATGCTGACTGCCAACGACAAACCAGACTTCCAGTTCTTTGAAGAATTCCATGTGATCGTTCTCGTGTTCGGTGAGGGGGTTGTTCAGGCCACGCGGCGCGGTTTGGCGGGGGCGGCATCAGGCGGAGTGCCCTGGCCGTAGTACGCATTGCTGCCGTGCTTGCGCAGATAGTGCTTGTTCAACAGGTGATCGGGGATGGCGTGCTGGCTGGCGTTGAGCATCACGGTAAAGAGCGCCATGCGCGCAACTTCTTCCAGCACCACCGCGTTGTGCACGGCGTTGTCGGCGTCTTTGCCCCAGGCAAATGGCGCGTGTTCGCTGACCAGGATACCGGGGATGGCCATGACGTCGCCATCACCAATCGTTTCGATAATCACCTTGCCGGTATTGGCTTCGTACGCGCTCTCGATCTCTGCGGCGCTGAGCGCGCGGGTGCAGGGGATGGCGCCGTAGAAATAATCGGCATGCGTTGTGCCCAGCGCCGGGATATCGCGGCAGGCTTGCGCCCAGGACGTGGCGTGGGTGGAATGCGTGTGCACAATGCCGCCGATCTGCGGGTACTGGTTGTACAGCGCCAGGTGCGTTGGCGTATCGGAGGAGGGGCGCAGCGTGCCTTCAATGCGTTCGCCATTGAGGTCGAGCACCACAATGTCCTCTACCTTCATGCGCTCGTAGCTCACGCCGCTGGGCTTGATCGCGACCAGATTGCGTTCGCGATCAATACCGCTGACATTGCCCCAGGTAAAGGTCACCAGCCCGTGTTTGGGCAGCTCCAGGTTGGCAGCCAGCACTTCTTCTTTCAGTTGCGGGAGGGTCGGCATATCAATGCTCCCCTGCGGCATACAGCGGCTCGGTCGCGGCGGCCCAAGCCTGATAGCGCTGGTAGTACGCCTCGTATTTGGCGGCGGCGACCGGATCGGGCTGGTAACTGCGTTCAATCTTGCTGGCCATGTGTTCTTGCGCGGTGGCGACATCCGGGTGAATACCGGCGGCAACCGCGCCGAAGATGGCCGCGCCCAGCGCGCAACATTGATCAGAGCCGACCACGTCCACCTGGCGGTTCATCACGTCCGCGCACACCTGCATCACGGTGGGCGACTTACGCGCAATGCCGCCCAGTGCCAGCACGCTGTTTACAGCGATGTCCTGACTGGTAAAGCATTCCATGATCGCGCGGGCGCCACAGGCGGTGGCGGCGATAAAACCGCCAAACAATGCGGGTGCGTCCGAA
>JASLES010000455.1 GCA_030151005.1 Silvimonas sp. | reverse complement strand
AGGGAAAGAATTTGTGCTGTTGCTGATAGAAGCCGAGCACAGCACGTGTGTGTTCTGGCGCGGCGGCTGGCGTGCCAGCGTGACCCTGCCGTTTGCACTCGTCCCCCGTCCGGATGGTGAAGCCCTGGCCGCACTGGTGCGCGACGCCGCCATGTTGGTGTCCGATTTCATGCCGCGCCAGGTCTACGTGGTGTCGTCGGATATCCAGCTTCACGCTGCGGACGTGGTTGCGCATGACATGAATATGCAGCCGCTGGGCGGCGTACACCCGCGTTTTGCCTGGCCCGCCGACTGGCGTGAGGCCGCAGAACCGGTACTGGCGGGGCAAGTCTGATGCAGCCCATCCAGCTTGATTTTCACCGTAAAGCCACCCACACACCGTGGATTGGCCTGGTCATGACCACGATTGGCGTGGTGGTTTTGCTGTGGGCGCTGACCCAGCAAGACATTGCCAAGCAGCGCCGCGATCAGATTGCGGAGCGTGAAGACCAGGTGAACTGGCAAAAAAAGCACCTGGAGCAACAGCAACAAGCGGCCCGCAAAGAGATCCCGGCCAACGCCAAGATCGCCACCATCCGCCGGGGTCAGATGATCAGCCCGGTTACCGGTCTTGCCTTGCTGGAAAAAACCTGGGGGCCCAACGTGGCCTACACCAAGGTAGAGGTCAACACAGCCGATCGGGATCTGAAGCTGGAACTGGAATCGCGCTCGCTGAACGACGCCTTGGCACTGGTTGATACCCTGCAGAAAACGCCCAACGTTCAGCGCGTGACCATGGCGCACGAAGGCGTCAAGATCACCGACCCGTTCAAGCCAACCCAAGCGGTGATGGAAGTGGTGTGGCGGGAGCCGCAGCCATGAAGCAAGCCCAAGTCATCTGGACACTGCGGCAATGGCCCAAATATGCCGGCCTGCTGGGCTGGGTAGGTCTGGCGCTTATCGTGGCCGGCGTGCTGATCTATCGGCAAACCGTGGTGCCATTCAACAAAGATCTGGATCGGCGCGAAGCGGACGTAGAAGACCTGTCGCACCGCCTGCGCAGCAACGCCAGCGCGGCCTCGGCCACGGCGGGTTTGCAGGCCCTCAAGACCCCCAATACCTTTACGGATTTTTTGCGCCAGGTGAGCACACTGGGCGAGCTGCACCACATTGTCATCAACCAGAGTGATTTCAAATCCTCTACCGAGGCAGACGGGCATCTGGTGCGCTACGGTGTGCAGTTTCCGGCGCAGGGGCGCTATCTGGATATCCGTGGTCTGGTCCAGGACCTGCAAACGCTGCCCGGTGTGCGGGTAGAAACACTGATCATGACGCGTGGCCGCATTGATGACGATCTTTTATCCATGCAGTTGCAGCTCAGCTACCTGACGGAGGTGCGCTGATGCTGTCGCGTCCGTTACAGATCGTGCTGGGGGTGACCCTGTGCCTGACCGGTTACACCTGGTGGCAAGGCCGCCAGCAAGACGCCGACAGCGCCAGCAACGCCGTGGTGCAATCTCGCGCCCGGCCTGCACGCATCAGCCAGATCGCCAGTGAAGCGGCCATCAGTGGTGACGCGGTGACCACCGACGCCAGCAATGCCAGCGCCGCCAGCGGTGTCGTCGCGGCAGCTAAAACAGCATCCATGGCCTCAGCAGCCTCTGCCGTGGCCTTTGTTGATTTGTTCCCGCGGCAGAACTGGCAACCGCTGCCACCGCCGCCTACCCCAACCCCCAAACCCACGCCGACCCCCAAACCTGTGGCACCCCCATTGCCACTGCGGGTGGTCGCCACCTGGCATGACCCGCACGGCGACCAGATTGTGGTGGAAGCAGGTGGTCAACAATATGTGATCTGCCAGCGTTGTGATGCGCTGGGACGCGTACAACAAGGAGAAGTGCTGTTGGGCATTTACCGCGTAGATAAAGTCAGCCGCGACGCCATCGCCCTGACCTATCTGCCGCTCAATGAACCGCAGACGCTTCCCGTCGGAGGAGCGCCGTAACCGGCGCGGACAAAAGAATGATGACCATCCCGCATTTTTGCTTGCGACGCACCTTGACCTACGGCCTGCTGGCCGGGTTGGTGGCTGCGTGCACGCCCACCGCGCCAGACATGGGCCGGCAGATGATCCAGCAGGGCAATCCGGAACAGGCCATGCAGTACATGCAGACTGAACTGGCGGCGCACCCGGATGATCTGCAACTGCGAGCCACCTACGAGCGCCAGAAGCAGACCTATGTCCAGCTACTGGTACAGCAAGGTCAGGCCGCACGCGCAGCGGGCGATAGCCCTAATGCGCTGGCGGCATTCCAGCACGCCTTGCAGTGGGAGCCTGGCAACGCGGTAGCCAAGGAAGGCGTGAGCATGATCGAAGGCGATCTGCGCCATGCGTCCATGCTCAAGTACGCGCAATCGCTCAAGAACGATCAGCCGGAAAACGCGCTGGTGGTGATCGACCAGGTGTTGTCGGACGACCCGCGCAACATCCAGGCTATCCGCCTCAAAGATGAAATCCAGAGCAAGATCACCCGCAACAACACGCTCAAGCCGACCCTGGCCGCTGCGCTCAGAAGCCCGATCTCGTTGCAGTTTCGGGATCAATCGCTGACCAGCGTGTTCGACATTATTTCGCGCATTGGCAAGGTCAATTTCATTTTTGACCGCGACGTACCACCTAACCTGAAAACCACCATCTTTGCCCGTGACACCACGGTGCAGGATGTGATCAACCTGTTGCTAACCACCAATCAGCTCGACAAAAAGATCCTTAACGACAACACCATCCTGATCTATCCCAAGCGCCCGGATAAAGACCGTGACTACAAGGATCTGGTGATGCGCACGTTCTACGTGGGCAACGCAGACCCCAAGCAAGTCCTGGCCATGATCAAACAGATGGTCAAAACGCGGGACGTCTACATTGATGACCGGCTGAACATGATTGTCATGCGCGATACGCCAGAAGCCATTGAAGTGGCCGAACGGCTGATCCACGCTATTGACCTGCCGCAGTCTGAAGTGGACATCAACGCGCAGATTCTGGAAGTCAGCACCACAGACCTGCTAAACCTGGGCATCCAGTACCCCGGCGCGGTTACCGCCACGCTGGGCGTGCCGGCGCTGAACGCGGACGGCACGGTGAACCCCAGTGCGGCCGGCACCTATACCGGCTCGCTCACGCTGGGCCAACTGGCCAATATCAACCGCTCCAACGTGCTGGTGAATTTTGGCTCGCCGTCCATTACCGCCAATTTGCTGCACAACAAGGGTGATACCAACGTACTGGCCGCGCCGAATATCCGCGTGAAAAACAAGGAAAAGGCCAAGATCCTGATCGGTGACCGCTTGCCGGTGATTACCAACACCACCAGCAACGGCGTTACCAGCGAAAACGTCAACTACCAGGATGTGGGCCTGACCCTGAACGTGGAGCCCACCATTTCGGTGGAAGGCGACATCAGCATGAAGGTGACGATGGAAGTCTCTAACGTCACCAACACCATCACCACGCAAACCGGCCTGACCGTGTACCAGATTGGCACCCGCCACGCCGAAACCGTGATGGCCTCGCACGATAACGAAACCCAGGTACTGGGCGGGTTGCTGCAACGTAACGACCAGGTGTCCGGCTCGGCCATTCCTGGCCTTGGCGAAGTGCCTATCCTGGACCGCATCTTTGGCACCAAATCCACGCAGAAGAACAAGACCGAACTCGTCTTGCTGATTACACCGCACATTGTGCGCAATCTGCCGCTGCCCAGTTCCTACGTCACTACCTTTGACAGTGGTACCGAAGGCCAGATGACCACAGAGCCGCTATTGTTGCGCAGCAAATCCACGGTCAACATCACCAACGGTACGGATGGCAGCATGCCCGTCCCCGCACCGGTACCAGCGCAACAACCGGTCATGCCGGTGCCGCAACAGCAATTGCCAGGCGTACCACAACCGCAGCCCCTGCCGCCCGTACCGCAGCCCACCGGGCAACCCACTGGCACACCCAGCGTGACGCCGGCGCCGCAGGTTCGCAGCAGTATGGGGCGGCGCTAAGGTTAGAGTTGAGAGCGCATCATGCAACGGCAAAGCGGCTTTACGCTGATCGAACTGATGGTCACGCTGACCATTCTGGCGGTACTGGCGACGGTGGCATTACCGTTAACGCAGATTGCCGCCCAGCGCACGCGTGAAGAGGAACTGCGCCGCGATTTGTGGCAGATGCGCGCCGCCATTGACGCCTACAAGCAGGCGTCGGACGACGGCCGCATCACCAAGTCGATCGAAGACACCGGCTTTCCGCCCACCCTCAATGTGCTGGTTGATGGCGTCAAAGACATGAAAGACCCGGCCGGCAACAAGATGTATTTCTTGCGCCGTATTCCGCGCGATCCATTTTGTGATTGCCCCAGCAAGAAAAACGAGGAAACCTGGGGCAAACGCAGCTACGCCAGTCCGCCAGACTCGCCAGAAGAAGGCAAGGATGTGTATGACGTCTATTCTTTATCAGAAGCGGTCGGCGTCAATGGCCAGCCGTATCGACAGTGGTAACCGGTCATTCATGCCCATCCGTTCCGCCGTTTTCGCCCTCCGCCGTGGCTTCACGCTGATCGAACTGCTGGTTGTACTCGCCATCATGGCCAGCCTGTTGACGCTGGTTGTACCGCGGTATTTCCAGCAGACCGACCGCGCCCAGGAAGTGGTGCTGCGCCACAATCTGGTGGCCATGCGCGACGCCATCGACAAGTTTGACGCCGATACCGGCCATTACCCGGAAAACCTGGATGAACTGGTCACGCGCAAATACCTGCGTGAAGTGCCACTGGACCCCATCACCAGCCGCCGTGATACCTGGGTGATCGTCAACCCTGAAAACGGCACGGGCGTATACGACGTGAAAAGCGGCGCAGATGGCTCCGCACACGACGGCACGGCCTACAAGGACTGGTAAAGTGCGCCGCCAGCGGGGTTTTGCCTATGCCTGGGCCTTGATGATGGTGCTGATCACGGGCATCTATCTGGCTGAAGTGGCCGACGTCTGGCAAACCCGCATCCGCCGCCTGAAAGAGCAGGAGTTGTTGATCGAGGGCGACGAAATTGGCCACGCTCTCGCCGGATACATTGCCCAGACTGCTGCTGGCCAGCAGGTGCAATATCCCAAAACTCTGGACGATCTGGTCTCTGACCCACGTGTGCCTTTCCCGCGCCGCTTTCTGCGCAAACCCTACAAAGACCCCATCACCGGCGAAGACTGGCTCTACATCGCCGCGCCTGGCGGCGGCATCATGGGCGTCTACAGCAAATCGACCGACAAACCCCTCAAGCAAGATAATTTCCCGGCCAGCTACGCCACGTTTGCCAACAAAAACAGTTATCAGGACTGGAAGTTTGTGCAATGGCCCAGCGGTGGCGGAACGATGCGGCGGTGACATGGGGCAGGCGCTGAGCTTGAATACCCCTGCCCTGTACGCTCCGCCCAGATCAGACCGTCAAATCTGCCCCAGAAACCAGTTCACAATATAAAAGTGATCTTCAAACAACTGCGCTTCCATCCGGGTAAATTCAAATAGTGGTACCCAGCG